>DASWWB010000435.1:0-2110 GCA_036406115.1 Herpetosiphonaceae bacterium | reverse complement strand
CCGCCGCCCAGCCGGGCAGCGAAACGCACTGCGCGATGCAGCCGCCCGGGCTGATCAGCCCGAAATTGAGGGCGACCAGCAGGCTGAGCACTTGGGCCAGCCCCGGCAGCAGCCGCAAGGCCACTGAGCGCAAATTGTGAGGGGATGCGCGCATCGCCGACTCCGCAGATTCACTCGCTGGCGGCATTGTAGCACGGAAACCAGGCGGCGGCATGGGGTCCCGGCCTGATCGGGGATCAGGGACTGGGGACTGGCGGCGAGGCGCAGACGCAAGCCGTCAGGCGCCCGACGCCCAATCCCGCCCGCCAAAAGCGGGGGCGATCCGGGGCCTTTGCAGGATGATCGGCGCGCGGCGGCGCCCTAGAATGGCGCCATTGAAACAGCAGCCTGGCTAATCTGAAGGAGGCGACGTGAGCGAGTATCCCATCGGGCGCGAGACAATCCTGCGGGCGTTGCAGGAGGCGCTGGAGCCGCTGCCCTTCGTCCACGCGATGTGGCAGGGCGGGGCGGCGGCGTTCGGCCGGGTCGACGAGTGGTCGGACATCGATCTCCAGGCCGACGCCGACGACGAGCGCGGCGCCGAGGTCTTCGCGGCGGCGGAGGCGGCCCTGAGCGCCCTATCGCCAATCGAGCTACGCTACGAAATCCCCCAGCCGACCTGGCACGGCCACGCCCAGGCCTTTTACCGGCTCCGCGACACCAGCCCCTTTTTGCTGATCGATTTCGTCGTGCTGAAACACAGCAATCCGCAGAAATTCCTCCAGCGCGAGATTCATGGCGAGGCGGCGGTCCATTTCGACAAAAGCGGCGTCGTCCAGTCGCCGCCGTTCGATCCCGACGCCTGGCTAGAGCGGCTCAAGGGACGGGTCGCGGCGCTGGGCCAGAGCTTCCCGCTGTTCCAAACGCTGACGCTCAAGGAGCTGGAGCGCGGCAACGCGATCGAGGCCCAGTCGTTTTACATGGCCTACACGCTGAGGCCGCTGGTCGAGCTGCTGCGCATCACCCACGACCCGAGCCGCTTCGATTTTCACACACGTTATGTCTATTACAATCTCCCCCAAGCGGCGGTGCGGCGGCTGGAGCCGCTGTTCTTCAGCGCGGGGCCGGCTGAGCTGCGGGCCAACCAAGCGGCGGCCGAGCAGTGGTTCGGCGAGCTGGCCGGGGAGCTGGACTGGGCGGCGATCGCCGGGCGGCTGGCGGGCGCGGCGCGGGGGCGATAAACGGCGCGCGCCCGGAATCACTGATTCCGGGCGCGGGGAGGAATGGAGCGGCAGAGGCTAGGGAATGATAAAGACCTGGCCGGGATGGATCAGGTCGGGGTTGCTGATCTTGTCGCGGTTCGCTTCGTAAATTTTCTTCCACTGCATGGCGTCGCCATAGAAGCGCTTGGCGATCTTGCTCAGCGAGTCGCCGCCAACGACCGTGTAGGTGCGGGGCTCGGGAGCGGGCGGCGGGGCGGCGGGCTGGGGGGCTGGCTGGGCGGGAGCAGCCTCATAGTTGCTGTTCTGCGGCGTCTGGAAGCCGGGATTGGGCTTGGGCGCCTGGGGCTTGGGCGCGGCGGCGGCTGCGGCGGCCTCTTTGGCCTTGCGCTCCAGCTCCTCGACCTTGTCCTGAAGCCGCTCGATCTCAGCCTCTTTCTCCGCGCTCTCTTTTTTATCCTTCGCTTGCTGCGCAGCGTTGGCGAGGCTCTCGCTCAGCCGCTCGGCCATGGACTTCTCTTTGTCTTCAGGTGCCATTGTGCTGTGTCTCCTACGGCTACAAGGATACGCTGATCATCATTCCTCCGGCTTACATTCTACCTTACGCGCCGGCCGCTGTACACTGCCGCGCCAGCCGAATCTTAAAGCGAGCCCTGCATCTTTACATGGCCGGCGCCGGCGCGTAGAATGGCCGGGCCGACCCGATCCCGCCGCGAGGACGCCATGGACCGCACCGCCGCCCCGGACCGCCAGCCGCCCCCGCCCGCCGATCCGCCCGGCCCCGGCTGGGTCACCTGCCGCCGCGAGTGGCGGGTCCGCTCGGCGCCGGCGGCACTCTGGTCCTTCATCTCCGACACCCACCGCCTCAACTACGAGACCGGCAATCCGCGGCTGCGGCTGGCGCATGGATT
>DASWWB010000434.1:0-8520 GCA_036406115.1 Herpetosiphonaceae bacterium | reverse complement strand
GGAAACCGTTGAGCGGCGCGGCCGGCGCGGCGGCGGGCTCGGGCGCCGGAGCGGGCGGCGCCGGCCGGTAGTTGAACAGCGTCCCCAGATGCTCGACCAGCGCCGCGTAGTCGGCGGCGCCGCGGGAGCGCGGGTCGTACTCGTAGATGGTCTTGCCATGGGCCGGGGCTTCGGCGAGCCGGACATTGACGCGGATCGGCTCGGTGACGAGCTGGCCGTGGGCGGAGCGCAGCGAGGCGAGCAGCTCGTTGGAGAGGCGGTTGCGCGTGTCGTACATCGTCGGCACGATCGCCCGCATCGCGGTCAGCGAGCCCTTGACCCTGGTGATCGAGCGCGAAATCTGGCTCAGGCCCTGCATGGCCAGATGCTCCAGCGCCGTCGGCACGACAATGTCGGTCGCCGCCATCAGCGCGTTCCAGTTGAGCACAGTGACCGAGGCGCTGCAATCGATGAAGACGAAATCGTAGTCCCGCGAGGCCGGCTTGAGCGCCATCTCCAGCACCCGCCCCCAGTCGTTGCGCCGCGACAGCTCGGTCTGGCCCATCAACAGCGAATCGCCGGCGACCAGCACATCGAGGTTCGGGCGGGCCGGGGCCACGCAATCGGCGACTTTGGCGTTCTCGACTAGGACATTGTAGAGCGAGCGGCGGGGGGATGGCATGCCAAAAGCCATCTGGACGTTGTTCTGGGCATCCACGTCAACGACCAGCACCTTGGCGCCCTTCAGCGCGAACCCGGCGGCGACATTGATTGTCGTGGTTGTTTTCCCGATCCCACCCTTGAAGTTGGCAATGGCGATGACCCGTGGCATGAGCACTGTCTTTCTGGTGAAAAAGCGTGCTTTAGTTTACGACCGGGGGCGGAGAGTGTCAAGCTGAGGGGTCAGGGGTCAGGGGTCAGGGATCAGGGGTCAGGGATCAGGGGTCAGGGATCAGGGACGGCTTTGAAGCCGAAAGAGGCGTTGCGTCAGCGCCAGCATTTCGGCGGTTTGGCCTGATCCCTGATCCCTGACCCCTCAATCCAATACCTTGTGATACAATACATCGTGACGGACTGCACAGACACAGCCCGCCACAGAATGACCAAAGGGGGCTTTCCGATGACTCAACACTCCGTTGCCTATCTGCTCGACAAGGCCGCCAGCGGGGCGCGCCTTTCTGCCGACGAAGGGCTGCAGCTGTACCGCGAGGCCGAACTGCTGGATCTGGGGATGGCCGCCAACCAGGTGCGCCAGCTGCGCGTGCCCGGCAACATCGTCACCTATCTGGTGGATCGCAACGTCAACTACACCAACGTCTGCACCACCAACTGCCAGTTTTGCGGCTTCTACCGGCCGCCGGGCCACGCCGAGTCCTATGTCCAGACCTACGAGCAGATCAACGAGCGGCTGACAGAGCTGGCCAGCGTCGGCGGCACCCGCGTGCTGATGCAGGGCGGCCACCATCCCGAGCTGCCGCTGGAGTGGTACACCGGCCTGCTGCGCCATCTGCGCCAGCACAATCCGACCATCGAGCTGGATTGCTTCTCGCCCTCCGAGATCGATAATTTCGCCGAGGTCTTCGGCATGAGCATCCCCGAGGTGCTGCGCGAGCTGAAGGCGGCCGGCCTCGACGGGCTGCCCGGCGGCGGCGCCGAAATCCTCGACGATGAGATCCGCCAGCGCGTCAGCCCCAAGAAACAGGGCGCCCAGGGCTGGCTCGATGTGATGCGCGAGGCCCAGCGCCTCAATCTCGCCACCAGCGCCACGATGGTGATCGGCTTCGGCGAGGAACTGCACCACCGCCTCAACCACCTGCTCCGGCTCCGCGAGCTGCAAGACGCCTCGCTCGCCGAGCACGGCAACGGCTTCACCGCCTTCATCTCCTGGACCGTCCAGCACTCCGAGCTGACCTCGCTCGGCCGCTCGCGCCACAGCGAAAACTACGGCGCCACCGCCGCCGAGTACCTGCGCCACACCGCGATCTCGCGCCTGATGCTCGACAACATGCCCCACTTCCAGGCCTCGTGGGTCACCCAAGGGCCGAAGATCGGCCAGGTCTCGCTCCAGTTCGGCGTCGATGACTTCGGCTCGACGATGCTGGAGGAGAACGTGGTCTCCAACGCCGCCCACGATACGTTCCAATCGATGGGCGAGAAGGACATCCATCACTACATCCGCGACGCCGGCTACCTGCCGGCCAAGCGCGACACCCGCTACAACCTGCTCAAGGTCTTCGAGGACCCGGCCGAGAGCGAGAGCCTGCCGGCGCTGCCGCTGCGCGCCAAGCCAGCCCAGCCCGAAGGCGAGGTCATCCCGCTGCTGGTCAACTAAGCGCGGACCGATGCGAGCGGGCCGGCGGCACGATGCCGCCGGCCCGCTTGGCTTTTAGCCCGCCGCCTGTTGCCCGCCCAGCCGCAGCTCAACCGCTTCGACGAGCCCTTCCCAATTCGCAAAGACCAACGGGCTGAATTTCACCCGCCCGTAGCCGGCCGTCTCGATCACGAAGTTCTGGCCCCACTGCGTGTAGCGCAGGGACTGGACCGCCCCCCAGGGAATCTGTTTGCGCCCTGTCATGCCGGTGACGGTCAATCCCTGGTCGTCATAGGCGATGCGGAGGCGCAGGGCCGCCCACAGCAGGTACGCCCCTGTCGCTGCGAAGCCCATCCCCATGATGATGGGGATCAGGTATTGGTCGCGGCGGGCGAACGGCGCCAGCCCCAGGCAGACGGCGCCGGTCAGCATGCTCCACACGGCGATCACCCGCGTCTCGTGGCTGAGAAACGTCGCCCGGCCGTCGCCGGGATCCGGCTCGGGCGTCAGGGCGCCGATCAGCCAGTTGACCAGCCCCAGCGCGGCCAAGACGACGGCCGTCGCGCCGATCCGATACAGCAGCGCCCCCATCTCATCTCGCTCCCCGGCCCGCCGCGCTCAGGCGGCGGGCAGCTGATCGACCTGCTCCAGAATATCGTGCAGCGTCGGGCGGTCGTTGTACTTGTCGCCGACATACAGCCAGCGGATGCGGCGCTCCGCGTCCAGCACCATCGCGGTCGGATGGACCAGATCGCCGGTGGGGTAGCCGACATCGAGGGCGTTCGGCACGTCGTGGAGCAGGCCGTAGGCGCCGATCACCTGGCGCTGGCCGTCGATCAGCACCGGGATGCGGCTGCCGGCCAGGGCGGCGGCGATCGCCATCGCGCCGGGGCCGTAGGGCGTGATCACCAGCAGATTGACCTGGCGCAGCTCGAACTGGCCGGCGCCCTCCCACAGCTGATGGAGCTGCTCGGTGCAGTAGGGGCAGAACATGCCGCGGACGAACATCAGCACGGCGCCGCGCTGCCCGAGCGCGTCGGAAAGCGCGTGGTCGCTCCGGCGCACGTCGGGCAGCGTCCAATCGGGGGCGAGATCGCCGGGCTTGAGCGTCGCAGTGGTCAGTGTTCCCATGGCGGGCCTCCGTTGATTGGCTCAGCGCTCACAGTTCGTCGTCTAGCTCGTCCTCGTCAACCTTGCCGATATCCAGGACCATCAGCTTGTCGAGGTAGGGCGAATCGTTGAGCGCGGCGGCGCCCTCCTCGGTGACGCGATTGCCCCAGAGATCGAGGTCGGTCAGATTGGCCAGGTGGGGCGAGTCGGCCAGGGCCCGCGCCCCGTCGTCGCCGACCGCGTTGCCCCAGAGGTACAGGGCCTTGAGCTGGGCGAAGTTGGCGGAGCCGGCCAGCGCCTGGGCGCCCGGGGCGCCGATCTCATTTTCGCCCAGGTAGAGCGACGAGAGGCCGCGCAGCGCCGGGGCGGCGGCCAGCGCCCGCAGCCCGTCGTCGCCGATCGCGTTGGAGCGCAGGTCCAGCCACTGGAGCGCGCCGACGTGGGGCGACGCGGCAACCGCCTGGGCGCCGGCCGCGCCGATCCCGTTGTTGCCAAGGTTCAGCGTCGTCAGATTGGCCAGGTGCGGCGACTCGGCGATCGCCTGGGCGCCCGCCGCGCCGATCGCATTGTTGCCCAGGTTCAGCGTCGTCAGGTTGCGCAGGTTGGCGGAGCCGGCGATGGCCCGGGCGCCCGCCGCGCCGATCCCGTTGTTGCCCAAGTTCAGCGAGACCAGATTGGCGAGGTGGGGCGAGTCGGCCAGCGCTTGGGCGCCGGCGTCGCCGAGGTCGTTCCAGTCGATGTCAAGCGCGGTCAGGCCGGCAAGCTGGGGCGCCTGGGCCAGCGCCCGGACCCCCGCCGCGCCCAGGTTGTTGCGATACAGCCGCAGCGAGGTCAGATTGGCCAGCGCGCCGCCCTCGGCCAGGGCCGCCGCCCCGCCGGCGCCGATGTTGTTCTGATGCACGTCAAGCTCGGTCAGCGCCGCCAGGTGGGGCGATTGGGCCAGCGCCTTGAAGCCCTCGTCGCCCAGGTTGTTGCGCTGGATCTTCAGCGTCGTAAGCTTGCTCAGCAGCTCGGAGCCCGCCAGCAGCGCCGCGCCCTCGGCGCTGATCTGGTTCTCGCCCAGGTCCAGCACCCGCAGCGTGGCCAGGTGCGGCGACGAGAGCAGGACCCGCACCCCGGCGTCGCCCCAGTTGCGCCCGGTCAGGACAAGGTGGGTCACGCCGGCCAGCCGGCGCGATTCGAGGGCGGCTTGCAGTTCGTCGATGGTGTACACATCGTCAAGCATGACGGCGCGCTTATTGAGTTTGGCCATGGGGTCCTTCCTTGCAATGAGAGACAGCGGCTGCGGTCTGCGCTGGCGCCGGGATCGGCTGTGGCGGGGCTAGTGTAGCACAGCGGCGTTGCTGCCATTTTAGCACCGCTTGGCAAGCGGTGGCCGCCGGCGAGTGGTGGTAGACTTAAAATGGTAAGGTACTGCAAGAAAGGATGTTTGGCTCATGACGGAAGCAACGTTGCCTCGCCGCCGCCGGGTGCTGGTGGTCGTGGCCCACCCCGACGACGCCGAGTTCATGTGCGGCGGCACGCTGGCCCGCTGGCACCGCGAGGGCCACGAGATCAGCTACTGCCTGATCACCGACGGCAACCACGGCTCCAGCGACCCCGAGATGACGACCGAGCGGCTGGCCGCCATCCGCCAGGACGAGCAGCGGGCCGCCTCGGCGGTCTTCGGCGCCGAAGATGTCACCTTCCTCCATTTCGTCGACGCCGAGCTGGAGCCCACCCTGGCGGTGCGCAAGGCGATCACCCGCGAGATCCGCCGCCACCGGCCGCACGTCGTCCTCTGCCAGGACCCGATGATGTTCTACAGCGACACCTACGCCAATCATCCCGACCACCGCGCCGCCGGCGAGGCGTCCCTGGCCGCGATCATGCCCTCGGCCTCCACCAGGCTGATCTACCCCGAGCTGCTGGCCGACAAGCTGGAGCCCTACAATGTCAGCGAGATTTACCTGATGGGCACCGGCAACGCCGACACCTGGGTGCCGCTGGAGGAGCAGGACATCCTCAAGAAGGTCGAGTCGCTGCGCTGCCATGTCAGCCAGATCGGCACCAAGTGGGACGTCGAGGCCCGCATGCGCGAGTGGGGCGAGATGGGCGGCAAGCGCGCCACCGAGGCCGGCGTCGAGGCGACCTACGCCGAGGGATTCAAGCGCATCAAGCTCCGCAATCTCGACGAGACCCTGGCCCAGGAGGCCGAGGCCGACGCGATGGAGAGCTAGGGGTTTAGCTATCGGCTACCGGCTGTCAGGGCGCGCGTCCTGGCAGCTGGCGGTTTCCAAGCAAGCGGCTGGCGGGACAGGATTCCGGCAGCCGCTTGCTTGGATGGCTCAGCCGCCGGAGTGATGATCGCCGCAGGGCGGATCGCCCTCGGCCGCCAGGGCGGCGTGCTCCTCATCGCTGAAAATCCGCGAGCGGGTCAGGAAGCGCACGCCCTCCGGCGCCTCGACCGAGAAGCCGCTGCCCCGGCCCTTGACCACGTCGATCGTCAGGTGGGTGTGTTTCCAATACTCGAACTGCGGCCCGCTGATATAAAACGGGCAGCCCGCGATCTCGCCCAGGTAGACATCGCGCTGCCCGATGCGGAACTCGCCGCGCGGGTAGCACATCGGCGCGCTGCCGTCGCAGCAGCCGCCGGATTGGTGGAACAGCAGCGGCCCGTGGATGCCGCGCAGCCGTTCGATCAGCGCGACCGTCGCCTCGGTCGCCGCGACTCGCTCTATCGCCATCGCCTGCCTCCGAAATGGGGCGAGCGAGGGGCCGCCTCGCTCGCTGTCGCCGCCATCGCGCGTTCCCATCGCCGCGAATGGATGCGGGGAATGCCGGGATTAGAAGAAGCCGAGCGGATTGGGATCGTAGCTGACCAGCAGGTTTTTAGTCTGCTGATAGTGGCTGAGCATCATCTTGTGGTTTTCGCGGCCGACGCCCGAGTTCTTGTAGCCGCCGAACGCCGCGTGGGCTGGGTAGGCGTGGTAGCAGTTGGTCCAGACCCGGCCGGCCTGGATGGCGCGGCCCATGCGGTAGGCCGTGTTGACATCGCGGCTCCAGACGCCGGCGCCCAGGCCGTAGAGCGTGTCGTTGGCGATCGCCAGCGCGTCGCTGAAATCGCTGAAGCCGGTCACCGAGACGACGGGGCCGAAAATCTCCTCTTGGAAGATCCGCATCGAGTTTTTGCCCTCGAAGATCGTCGGCTGGACATAGAAGCCCTCGGCCAGCTCGCCGCCCAGGTCGGCCCGCTCGCCGCCGAGCAGCACCCGCGCGCCCTCGCCCTTGCCGATGTCGATGTAGGAGAGGATTTTCTCAAGCTGGTCATTGGAGGCCTGGGCGCCGACCATCGTGGCCGGATCGAGCGGGTTGCCCTGGACGCAGCGCTTGGTGCGCTCGATCGCCCGGTCGAGGAACTCGCCGTAGATCGACTGCTGGATCAGGGCGCGCGACGGGCAGGTGCAGACCTCGCCCTGGTTGAGGGCGAACATCGTGAAGCCCTCCAGCGCCTTCTCGACAAAGCTGTCCTGGCGGCTGAGCACGTCCTCGAAGAAAATATTCGGCGACTTGCCGCCCAGCTCCAGCGTGACCGGGATGATATTCTCCGAGGCGTACTGCATAATCAGGCGGCCGGTCGTCGTCTCGCCGGTGAAGGCGACCTTGGCGACCCGGTTGGAGCTCGCCAGCGGCTTGCCGGCCTCGACGCCGAAGCCGTTGACCACGTTGAGCACGCCCGGCGGCAGCAGGTCGCCGATCAGCTCCATCAGCACCAGGATCGTCGAGGGCGTCTGCTCGGCGGGCTTGAGCACCACGCAGTTGCCGGCGGCCAGGGCCGGCGCCAGCTTCCAGGTCGCCATCAGCAGCGGGAAATTCCATGGGATGATCTGGGCGACGACCCCCAGCGGCTCATTGAAATGATAGGCGATCGTGTTATCGTCGATCACCGCCACCGAGCCTTCCTGGGCGCGGATGGCGCCGGCGAAGTAGCGGAAGTGGTCGACGGCCAGCGGCAGGTCGGCGGCGAGCGTCTCGCGGACCGGCTTGCCGTTCTCCCAGGTTTCGGCGACCGCCAGCATCTCCAGGTTGGCTTCGATGCGATCGGCGATTTTGTTGAGGATGTTGGCGCGCTCGGCGGGCGAGGTGCGGCCCCAGGCGTCTTTGGCGGCGTGGGCGGCGTCGAGCGCCAGCTCGATATCCTCGGCCGTCGAGCGCGGTATCTCGCAGAACGGCCGGCCGTTGACCGGGCTGATGTTTTCGAAATAGTTGCCTTTGGCCGGGGGGACGAACTCGCCGTTGATGTAGTTGCCGTAGCGCGACTTGAAGCTGACCTTGCTGCCTGGCTGATTGGGATTGGCGTAGACCACAGTGTCCTCCAATACATCATTTTCGAGCGCCAGTTGGCCGGATGGGAACGCGGCTGCCCCCAGTATAGGCATGGCAAGATTAAACAGATGTTAATATGCACGGCAATTGTCGGGGCTTTTTCCAGCCCGCGCCCGCCGGAGCCGCCTTGACAAAGGCCAGGCCGATCTTTATAATAGAACACATGTTCTGATCAAGGCGCAAGGGCAGCGCCGACCACCCGGCACCGCGCTTCGCGAAGCGGCGCGGCCGCCGCAACACCAACCGGCCGCATGCGGCTTGAGCCCCGGCGGCAGCCCGTCGCGTGGGACATGCATGAAACCGGAGAATCTACGTTCTAACAGGAGGAACCACCAATGGCCAAAGATTTGAACAAAGTGCAGCTGACCGGCCGCCTGGGCGCCGATCCCGAGATGCGCTTCACCCCGCAGGGCAGCGCGGTCACCACCTTCCGCGTCGCCTCCAACCGCTCCTGGAAAACCACCGACGGCGAGACCAAAGAGGACACCGAGTGGTTCTCGATCGTGGCCTGGAACAAGCTGGCCGAGATCTGCAACCAGTACCTGACCAAGGGCAGCCGGGTCTACATCGAGGGCCGCTGCCAGACCCGCTCGTGGGAGGACACCAGCACCGGCCAGACCCGCTACAAGACCGAGGTCATCGCCAACGATATGATCATCCTCGACGGCCGCCGCGACGGCGCCGGCTCCTACGACGCCCCTGCCGAATCGCATGACGACGCCTGGGACGAGGCGCCGCTGCCGGAGCCGGTCGCC
>DASWWB010000433.1:0-8559 GCA_036406115.1 Herpetosiphonaceae bacterium | reverse complement strand
CCGCCGCCCAGGAGATCGGCCGGCAGGTCGGCAGGGCGCTGGCCCGCTCGCTCTACACCCTGGCCCTGACCTATGATGTCGAGCGGATTGTCCTCGGCGGCGGCGTGACCGCAGCCGGCGCCGCCTTCTTTGATCCGATTATGCAGGAGCTGGCCGAGATCACCCACAGCTCGCCGCTGGCGCGCTCGATCCTCAGCCGCAACCGCATTCAGCTCGCCCCCTCCGCCTATCACGCGGGCATGTGGGGCGCCGTGGCCCTCACGGAGTTTCTGCCGGGCATGGGCGCCGACGGAGCCCGGCTGCACGTCCCGTCGCTCGTCAAGGAGGAGTTATTGACGCCACGATCATAACCGCCAACCCGACCAGCTTGCATCCAACCTGTCGACTGTGTTTTCGAGGAGGATCCCAATGAAGCGTTCCATCTGGCACCGCCTAGGCGTCTTCGCGGTCACCATCTCCCTGCTCGCAGCTTGCGGCGGCGGCGAAGCCACCACCGCCCCGACCACCGCCCCGACGGCTGCTTCGCAGACCCAACCGACCGCCGCCCCGACCGCCGCCCCGACCGAGGCCGCCACCGCCGCCCCGACCGAGGCCGCTACGACCGCTCCCACGACAGATACCGCGACAACCCCGCCCGCCACGACCGCGCCGGTCTCCGGCACGACCTCGATGGCCCCCCCCGCCGCCTACAAAGAGCTGATCGAGGCCGAGGCCGGCGCCTACAAGGGCACCACCGTCTCGCTCTTCGGCGTGTGGGTCGACGAGGATGAGACCAGCGTCAAGCAGACCCTGGAGGAGTTCTCCAAGCGGACCGGCATCACCATCAACTACGAGGGCTCCAAGGAGTTCGAGACCCTGATTTCGGTCCGGGTCGAGGGCGGCGACGCCCCTGACATCGCCGGCTTCCCCCAGCCCGGCCTGATGGCGACCTTCGCCCGCCAGAACAAGCTGGTCGACCTGGCCTCGTTCATGGACACCGAGCAGCTCAAGAAGGACTACATCCAGTCCTGGATCGACCTGGGCTCGGTCGACGGCAAGCTCTACGGCACCTTCTTCCGCGCCAGCACCAAGAGCCTGGTCTGGTACCCGGTCGAGGCCTTCAAGAAGGCCGGCTACGCCATCCCCCAGACCTGGGACGAGATGATTGCGCTTAGTGATAAAATGGTGGCCGACGGCAACACCCCCTGGTGCATCAGCGTCGAGAACGGCGCCTCCACCGGCTGGGTCGCCACCGACTGGATGGAAGACATCATGCTGCGCACCGCCGGCCCGGAGACCTACGACAAGTGGGTGAACCACGAGATCCCCTTCAACGATCCGGCGGTCAAGGCCGCCGCTGAGAAGATGTCCGAGATCTGGTTCAACGAGAAGTATGTCCTTGGCGGCACCACCGGCATCCTGAGCGTCCCGGTCGCCGACACCCAGACCCCGATGTTCGAGGACACCCCCGGCTGCTGGCTGCACCGCCAGGCTGGCTGGATCCCGGCCTTCTTCCCCGAGGGCAAGAAAGCCGGCGTCGACAGCAACTTCTTCTATCTGCCGCCGATCGACGCCGCGCAGGGCAAGCCCGTGCTGGGCGGCGGCGATGTCGTCGGTATGTTCAACGACCGCCCCGAAGTTCGCGCTGTGATGCAGTACATGGCCACGCCGGACGCCGGCAAGGCTTGGGCGCTCAAGGGCGGCTTCCTCTCGCCGAACAAGAACGTCCCGCTGGACTGGTACCCGAACGAAGTTGACCGCGCCCAGGCCGAGATCATCAAGAACGCCACGGTGTTCCGCTTCGACGCCTCGGACCTGATGCCCGCCGAAGTCGGCACCGGCTCCTTCTGGAAGGGCATGGTCGACTATGTGGGCGGCAAGGATCTCGATACGGTGCTCGCCGACATCGAGGCCAGCTGGCCCAAGAAGTAACCATTGATTGCGCGGCGGGCGAGCGATCGCCCGCCGCCCGGACCCCCTGCGGAGGCCCCTATGCTGTTTGATCAACCGACCCGCCAGCGGCCGACCGGCATCGCCTCTACCCCCGTGCGCGTCCTGACGGCCCTGGTCAGCCTGGTCATCACCTTGTTCGCGTTCGGCTGGAGTTTCCAGCTGATGCGCGATCCAACCGTCCCCCGCTGGCTGACAATCGTGGTCGCGTTGGTCATGGGCGTGGGCGGCATCTGGATGCTGTTCTGGGCCGGCAACCAGGCGGTCAATGTCCTCTCGTCCAGCCGCTCCCAGGAACGCTGGCGCTCGTGGGTCTTTGTCGGCCCAGCGATCGCCGTCCTCGCCGTGTACCTGGTCTACCCGATGTTTTACACGATCTGGCTCAGCTTTTTTGACAAAGCCGGCGCCTTCGCCGGGATCGACAACTATGTCTTCGCCTTCACCGACAAGGAGATGCGCGGGGCGTTCGTCACCAATATCTACTGGCTGCTCCTGGTCACGACCTTCAGCGTCAGCCTCGGCCTGATCATCGCGGTGCTGCTCGACCGGGTGCGCTACGAGTCGGCGGCCAAGTCGCTGATCTTCCTGCCGATGGTGATCTCGTTCGTCGGCGCCAGCGTGATCTGGAAGTTCATCTACGCCTTCCAGCCCAAGGGCCGCCCCCAGACCGGCATCCTCAACGCGATCACGGTCGCCCTCGGCAACGATCCCGTCGGCTGGTTGCAGCTGCGCCAGTTCAACACCTTCGCCCTGATCGCGATTATGATCTGGCTCCAGACCGGCTTCTGCATGGTCATTCTCTCTGCGGCGCTCAAGGGCATCCCCGGCGAAGTGCTGGACGCGGCCCGCATCGACGGCGCCGACGAGATCCAGATTTTCTTCCAGATTATCATCCCGGCGCTCAAGACGACGATCATCACGGTCTCCACGACGGTGCTGATCGCGGTGCTCAAGGTCTTTGACATCGTGTTCGTGATGACCGGCGGCCAGCAAGGCACCGAGGTGATCGCGAACCGCATGTTCAAGGAGATGTTCACCAACCGCAACCCGGGCCGCGCCAGCGCGATCGCGGTGATCCTGCTGATCGCCGTGATCCCGGTGATGGTCGCCAACGTGCGGGCGTTCCGCAACCAGGGACTGGAGCACTAGATGACGACTTCGCGCCTGCAAAAACTGCTGGTCCGCACGCCGCTGCACCTGGCGGTCGTCGCGATCTGTTTCCTTTGGACGCTGCCGACCATGGGCGTGCTGATCAGCTCGTTCCGCAAAGCCAATGATATGAAAACCAGCGGCTGGTGGACCACGCTGGCCCATCCTTTCACGTTCACCCAGTGGACGACCGCCAACTACAAAGACGTGCTGACCTCCAACGGCATGGGCGCGGCCTTCGTCAACTCGCTGGTGGTGACGCTGCCGGCGACGATCATCCCGATCACGATCGCCGCTTTCGCCGCCTACGCCTTCGCCTGGATGCGCTTCCCCGGCCGCAATCTGCTGTTCGCGATCGTGGTCGGCCTGATGGTGGTGCCACTCCAGATGGCGCTGATCCCGGTGCTGCGGCTCTACACCAGGGCCGATCTGAACGGCACGTTCCTCGGCGTCTGGCTGGCGCACACCGGCTTCGGCCTGCCGATGGCGACCTACCTGCTCTACAACTATATGGTCCAGCTTCCGCGCGACCTGCTGGAGTCGGCCGCTATCGACGGCGCCTCGCACTTCACGACCTTCACTAGGCTGGTGGTGCCGCTGTCGTTCCCGGCGATCGCCTCGTTCGGCATCTTCCAGTTCCTCTGGGTCTGGAACGATCTGCTGGTCTCGCTGGTGTTCCTTGGCACGAGCAACGATGTGGCGGTGCTGACCGGCAAGCTGTCCAATCTGGTCGGCTCGCGCGGGCAGGACTGGCATCTGCTGACCGCCGGCGCCTTTGTCTCGATGATCGTGCCGCTGATTGTGTTCTTCTCGCTCCAGCGCTACTTTGTCCGTGGCCTGCTGGCTGGCTCAGTCAAAGGATAGAAACAATGTGGTCACTGCTGCCCGCGCCGCGCTCGCTGTCGGACGCCCGCTCCGTGAATCTGCTTGAGCCGGGCCGGCTGATTGTCCTCGACGCCGCCGACCCGCAGGCGCTGCTGCCGGCCGCCAAGCTGATCCAGCGCGCCCTGCGCGAGCATGCCAGCCTTGAGTGGGAGATCAGCGCCAGCCCCGCCGTGCCCGCCGCCCAGGTCGGCCTGCTCCTCAAGGTCGCCGAGGGCCTGGCCGAGCACGCCCAGGGCTACGCGCTGCACACCGGCGGCGCGGCGACGATCAAGGCCAGCACCGCCGCCGGCGCCTGGTACGGCGCCCAAACCCTGCGCCAGCTGATCGAGCAGCAGGGCGCCTCGCTGCCGGTGGTCACGATCCAGGACTGGCCGGATTTCGAGCAGCGCGGCGTGATGATCGATATCAGCCGCGACAAAGTGCCGAGCCTGGAGACGCTGTGCATGTTGATCGACGAGCTGGCGGCCTGGAAGATCAACCAGGTCCAGCTCTACACCGAGCACACCTTCGCCTACCGCCAGCACCCCTCGGTCTGGGCCAAGGCCTCGCCGCTGACCGGCGACGACATCCTGGCGCTTGACGCCTTCTGCGCCGAGCGCGGGATCGAGCTGGTGCCGAACCAGAACACGTTCGGCCATATGCGCCGCTGGCTCAATCTGCCCGAGTACCGCGAGCTGTCCGAGGCGCCCGACGGCTGCGACACGATCTGGGGCCGCTTCGACGAGCCGTTCACGCTCAACCCGGGCGATCCCGCAAGCCTGGAGCTGGTGCGCAGCCTGTTCGACGAGCTGCTGCCCCACTTCCGCAGCCGCCAGGTCAACGTGGGCTGCGACGAGACCGTCGACCTCGGCCAGGGCATGAGCAAAGAGGCGGTCGAGCAGCGCGGCAAGGGCCGGGTCTACCTGGATTTCGTGCTGGAGATCTACCGCGAGGTTTCCAAGCGCGGCCGGATCATGCAGTTCTGGGGCGATATCATCGTCGAGTACCCGGAGCTGGTGCCGGAGCTGCCGCGCGACGCGATCGCCCTGGAGTGGGGCTACGAGGCCGACCATCCGTTCGAGAAGCATGGCGGGTTGTTCGCCGCCGCCGGCATCCCGTTCTATGTCTGCCCCGGCACCTCGGCCTGGAACACGGTCGCCGGCCGCACGACCAACGCGCTGGAGAATCTGCGCAACGCCGCCGCCAACGGCCTAAAGCACGGCGCGACCGGCTACCTGATCACCGACTGGGGCGACAACGGCCACTGGCAGCCGCTGCCGGTCAGCTACCTGGGCTTCGCCTACGGCGCGGCGCTGGGCTGGTGCGGCGAGGCCAACCGCGAGGCGGATGTCGCCGGGATCCTCGACCGCCACGCCTTCCGCGACAGCGCCGGCGTGCTGGGCCGCGTGGCCTACGATCTGGGCGAGGTCTACCGGCGCTTCGAGCCGCTGCTGCACAACAACTCGACGCTGTTCCGCATCTTGCAGCTGCCGGCGATCGAGGCCGCAGCGCTGGAGGGACTGACCGCCGGGCGCTTGGAGCAGGCGGCGGCCGACATCCGGGCCGCGATCGAGCCGCTCAACCAGGCCCGGCCGGCCCGCCCCGACGCCGAGCTGCTGGGGCGCGAGTTCCGCTGGGCCGCCGAGCTGCTGCTCCACGCCTGCGAGCGCGGCCGCTGGGTGCTGGACGGCGCCCCGGCGGCGGCGAAGCCGGAGCTGCGGGCCGAGATCGAGCGCCTGACCGCCGCCTACCGCGAGCTGTGGCTGGCCCGCAACCGCCCCGGCGGCCTTGAGGACAGCGTCGAGCGGTTCGATAAGCTGGCGGCGGAGTACGGGGAGTAGGGATCAGGGGTCAGGGGCCGGGCCGGACGGCAGGAGGGCGTGGCGCCGACGGGGCAGTGCTGCGGCGGCGCAATGTTCGGAGCGCGCGATAAGGCCTTAGGCGCGGCCTGACCCCTGATCCCTGACCCCTGAAACCGTCAATGGCATACCAATCCGGGGCATTGATGAGCGCGTCGGAGGGGCCAAGCCTGACCCCTGACCCCTGATCCCTGACCCCTTCACACAGAATGCAGGTATGACAATGGTGCTTGAATCCCATCTGTACCGCGAAATCCACGAGCAGCCGGCGACCCTTGAGCGGCTGCTGACGGCGGAGCGGCCGGCGGTCGAGCGGCTGGCGGCGGCCATCCGCGAGCGCGAGATCGAGCATATCGTGATCGCGGCCCGCGGCACCAGCGACAACGCCGCGCGCTACGCCCAGTACGTCTTCGGCGCCCACAACCGGATGCTGGTCTCGCTGGCGACGCCGAGCCTGTTCTCGCTCTATCACACGCCGCCGCGCTTCGGCAAGGCGCTGGTGCTGGGGATCAGCCAGAGCGGCCAGAGCCCGGACATCCGCGCGGTGGTGAGCGAGGCCCGCCAGCAGGGCGCGCTGACCGCCGCCATCACCAATGTCCCCGAGTCGCCGCTGGCCCAATCCGCCGACCACGTGCTGAGCCTGGGCGCCGGGCCGGAGCGCTCGGTGGCCGCGACCAAGACCTACACCAGCCAGCTGGCGCTGATTGCGATGCTCAGCGTGGCCCTGTCCGGCGACGCCAGCCTCGACGGGGCGCTGAGCCAGCTGCCGGGCTGGGCCGACGCGACGCTCAAGCTCCAGTCCGGCATGGAGAGCCACGTCCAGCGCTACCGCTTCATGCCGCGCTGCGTGGTGATCGGCCGCGGCTTCAACTACGCCACGGCCTACGAGCTGAGCCTCAAGCTGAAGGAGCTGACCTACACGATCGTCGAGCCCTACAGCACCGCCGATTTCCTCCACGGCCCCATGGCGATGATCGAGGACGGCTTCCCGGTGATCGTTGTCGCGCCCTCGGGCCAGCTGCTGGAGGAGCAGCAGGGCTTCATCCGCCAGCTCAAGCAGCGCGGCGCCGAGGTGATCGTGATCAGCGACGACGCCGCCACGCTGGCGCTCGGGCCGGTCGGCCTGGCGCTGCCCGCCGGCGTGCCCGAGTGGCTCTCGCCGGTCATGGCGATTATGCCCGGCCAGCTGTTCGCCCTCCATCTGGCCCACACCCGCGGCTACGACGTCGACCAGCCGCGCGGCCTCAACAAAGTCACCGAGACCCACTAGGCGCGACAACGCCGCCGGTCGGAGCGCTCCGGCCGGCGGCGCGGCCTTGCCCGCCGTCCGGTATAATGGCCGCGATTTGATCGCCAGTGCCCGGCGCGCCCGCCGCCCGGAGCGAGGAGTCCGCCATGCCCCGCAGCAAGCCCCAACGCCTGATGAAGCAGTTTTGGAACTCCAAGGCCCGCGAGCACGCGCCGTTCTACATCGCCACCTGGCGCGGCTATGATTCAAAAGGCACCGAGGATTTCTTCCTGGCGCCGCAGGAGGCCCGCGAGTTCCTGGCGGCGGGCGGCTACGCCCCGACCGGCCACGAGCGGATGCTGGAGATCGGCTGCGGCATCGGCCGCATGACCCACGGCTTCGCCCAGATTGTCGGCGAGATCCACGCCCTCGACGTGTCGGGCGAGATGGTGCGCCAGGGCCGGCGCAACCTGGCGGCGTTCCCCAACGCCCATCTCTACGAGACCGCCGGCACCGACCTCGGCCTCTTTCAGGACGGCAGCTTCGATCTGTGCTTCTCCTACATCGTGTTCCAGCACATCCCCGATCCCGCCATCACCTTGAGCTACATCCGCGAGATGGGCCGCGTGCTGAAGCCGGGCGGCACCGCCCACTTCCAGGTCAGCGGCCTGCCGGACGGCGACGCGGGCACGTCCGCCCCGGTGCTGGCGCTCAAGCGCTTCTACCGGGCCTACGTGCGGCGCCCGGCGCTGCTGCGGCTGGCGGCCCTGCGCGGCGGTCCCGGCGGCTTCGAGTCGCCGGCCTGGCAGGGCTCCTCGCTCTCCCGGGCGCAGGTGGAGGCGGCCTGCGCCGAGGGCGGCATGGCGGTGGCCAAGGTGACCGGCGAAAACACCGCCTATATGTGGGTCACCGCCCGCAAAGGCTAAGCCGCCCCGCGCAGCCAGCGCCAGGCCTGCCTGCTGATCAGGAGCGCCAGCCAGAAGATCGCCAGGGCGTTGACGGCGTGCAGCGAGCGCAGCAGGATGGGCAGATCCAGCCTCGGCACGGCGTACAGGAAGACATACTGGAGCGTGAACAGGCCGTACATCAGCCAGCTCAGGCCGTAGATCCGCGCCCGCACCAGGCCGACGCCGCCGATCAGCAGCAGGCCCATCGCCAGGAACTCGATGATGTGGGCGAACGAGCGGTGGGCGGCCCAGTTGGCCGGGCCCGCCAGCGCGCCCGCCCCGGCCCAGAACACCTGGACGATGACCCCGACGGCGAGCAGGATGTTGCCGAACAGATAAAGCTGGCGCGCCCCGCGCACGACGATGTTGGGGCGTTTGGCGGCGCCCGGCGGATTGGCGGCCGGGGCTGACGGACTGTGAGCGGTCATTGGAATCCTCGCATTGCACGGCGAAGCCAGGCCGGTCGCCCGTCGCGGGGCCGGCGTGATTCGCGGGTTGGTAGCCAAGCGCTTGCTGTGCTGAGGAGACGCCGCGCCGCCGGCCATTGTTGCATTCGCCCTCTCGGCGCCGCGCCGGCCGGATC
>DASWWB010000432.1:0-5051 GCA_036406115.1 Herpetosiphonaceae bacterium | reverse complement strand
GCGCCGGCTGGGGCGCCGCCCCCGGCCAGCCCGACCTCGCCGCCGCCCGGCCGGCCCGCTTCGAGGTCACGCAGCTGGAGCTGGCGGCCGAGGTCGATCCGCCCACCTTCATCCGCACGCTCCAGGCGATCAGCCTCCAGTTCAATCAGCAAGATCTGCCCTACGCCTTCCTTGTCGACCGGAGCGGCAACGTCTACCAGGGCCGGCTCGGCGCGCCGGCGCTCAACGGCACGGTCAGCATCGCGCTGCTCGGCGCGCCGACCGACGCCGGCAGGGTCGCGCTGGCCCAGCTCATGGCCTGGACCAGCGAGTCCTACCAGTTCCCGCTCTCGGTGACCGTGACCGGCGCGCTCGGCATCGCCGACGCCCTGGCGATCAGCACGGCCGCCGACGAGGCGCTGGTCCGCTCGCGCTGGACCTTCGTCGAGAGCAACACCCGCGACTACACCGAGCGGCTGATGCTCTACAACCCGACCCGGCAGCTCGCCAAGGCCCGCCTGGTCTTCCTGCCCGGCCAATCCAACGCCGTGCAGCGCGATTACGCGATCGAGCCCGGCCAGCGGATCAATATCATCGCCAACGATATTTTCAGCGACACGGCGGTGCTGCCGATCGAGGTCACCTCGAACCGCCAGATCGTCGCCGAGCGGACCATGCTGTTCGCCAACGACGCGCTGGGCGAGCCCGGCATCGAGCGCTTCGCCCGCTCCTGGTACTTCGCCGAGGGCGACGGCAGCGACGGCCGCGACACGACGCTCAATCTCTTTAACCCGCAGCCGACCGAAGTGCTGGCCAGCGTGCTGGTGATCGACGCCAACGGCTTCACCAGCACCCAGTCGCTGGTCTTGCCGGCCTTCACCAGCTCGGCGCTGCCGCTCAGCGACGGGCTGCCGACCACCTTCGGCATCCGGGTCAGCGCCAGCGCGCCGATCGCCGCCGAGCGCACCGTGCTGGCCGGGCCGACCAACAACGGCGGCTTCCTGACCCGCGGCGCCCCCGCCGCCGCCAAGACCTGGTACTTCGCCGAGGGCGCGACGATCGCCCCCTACGTGACGACCCTGGCCCTTCTTAACCCCGGCCCGGTCGCGGCGGCGATCACCACCACGTTCCTGACCGAGAGCGGCGACACCTACATCCGCCGCTACCAGATCCCGCCGCAGACCCGCTTCACGGTCGAGATGCAGGACATCGTGCCCTCGCCGCAGGGCGTCGGCACCGTCGTCGAGGCCTCGCAGCCGATCGTCGCCGAGCGCACCACCTACTTCAACGACGGCGGCGCCGCCACCAACACGCTCGGCGCCACCGAGCTGGCCTACGTCTGGCATTTCGCCGAGGGCCGCACCGCCGACCCGGCCACCGAGTTCATCGTGCTGGCCAATCCCGGCGCCAAGCCCGCCGACGTAACCCTGCGCTTCGGCCTCGGCAGCGGCGAAAGCCAAAGCTCGCGCTACACCATCCCCGCCAGCGGCCGGATCGCGCTGCTGGTCAACTCGCTGATCACGCCGGAGCAGTCCCACACGACGACGGTCGAATCGACCATGCCGATTGTCGCCGAGCGGACGATCTTCATCGCTAACGAGGGCGGCGGCGGCGGCCACACCGCCCTCGGGACGCCGGAGCGCTAGCCGATGCCCGAGCTGCCAGAGGTTGAAACGGTCTGCCGCTCGCTGGCCCAGGAGCTGGACGGCCGCTCGATCGCCGCAGTCCGCGCCCTCAGCTGGGAGCGGCTGATCGCGGCGCCGAGCGCCGCCGAGCTGTGCGCCGACCTCTGCGACCGGCGGGTCGTCAAGGTCGAGCGGCGCGCCAAGTACATTCTGATCCGGCTGGATCGCGAGCAAACCCTGGTCATCCATCTCCGCATGACCGGCCAGGTGCTCCTCGCCGATCCCGCCGATCCTGTCGACAAGCACACCCATATCGTCTTGGAGCTTGACGATGGCCGCGAGCTGCGCTTCCGCGACCCGCGCAAATTCGGCCGCTGGTGGCTGCTCGACCCGCCGGGCATCGCGGCGCTGGACGGCAAGCTCGGCCCCGAGCCGCTGGACTCGCGCTTCACCGCCGCCGCGCTGCGCGAGCGGATCGGCGCCCGCCGCATGGCGATCAAGCCGGTCCTGCTCGATCAAAGCGTCGTGGCCGGCGTGGGCAACATCTACGCTGATGAAGCGCTCTGGCGCGCGAAGATCCATCCGCAGCGCAGCGCCGCCACGCTGAGCGACGACGAGATCGCCGCGCTGCGCCAGGGCATCGTCGAGTCCCTGCAATCCGGCATCGAGCGGCGCGGCACCAGCTTCTCGGACTACCGCGACGCCCGCGGCCAGGCCGGCGAGAACCAGCACCACCTGTTCGCCTACGGCCAGACCGGCAACCCCTGCGCCCGCTGCGGCGCGCCGATCGAGCGCATCGTGGTCGCCCAGCGCTCAACCCATCTCTGCCCCCACTGCCAGCAGCTCTAGCAGCGATCCGCCGGGGCAGACCTGCTGGCCTGCCCCGGCTTCGGCATGAACCTCCCGCCGCACTCGCGTATCCCATACTCTGACAGGATGCTTCGCCCGCTCGCGGCTGAATCTCCGCGCCGGCAAGCTCATCAATCTTGCAGAGGACCATGCCATGCGACTATCGAAGACCGCCAGCCGAATCTTGCTCGCCGCAATCGCCTGCGCGCTGCTGCTCGCCAGCGGCGGCAGGAGCGCCGCTGTGGGCCGGCCCAGCCAGCTCCTGCTCAAGGATATCTTCCCCGGCTCGCACGAGTCCTATGTCCATCAGCTGGCCAGCCTGGGCGATGTGGCGTTTTTCACCCGCCTCGTCAACTCCGGCAGCGAGCTGTGGATCACTGACGGCACCGCCGACGGCACGCGGCTGGTGCGGGATCTGCCGAGGGTAGATTCGGGGATTATCATATCGATCGCCGCCCTCGGGGACCGCGTCGTGATCCTGCGCGACACAGCGGCCGGCTTCGATCTCTGGCAGAGCGACGGCACCAGCGAGGGCACTACCCAAATCGCGAACGTAGCCGGCCAGCAGCCTGACGGCAAGATCGTCGTCAGCGCGGGCTACGCCTATGTCGCGACCAGCACCGGCGACGGCGCGGACACGGTTCACCGGCTCTGGCGCACGGATGGCACCGCCGCCAACACCCAGTCCCTCGGCCAGATGACCAATACCAGATTGGTCGCCAGGCTGGAGCCGGTCGCGGCGGGCGGCCAGATCTATGCCTGGTTCATGGAGAACGCCGGCTATGGCGCCTACAAGAAGACGCTGAAGTATTTCAACGGCACCGCGCTTGTCGATGTCTACACCTGTTCCCACGACCCCGCGCCGGACTATTGCGGTTACTACGGCACTTGGGAGCGGGGCATCGTGGTGGGCTTGCAGGGGCCGACGCGCCTGCGTTTCATCGATGGGACGACGGCCAGCGATCTCGATCTGAGCGCCTTCGGCCTCACCAGGCCTTATGAGATGAAGGGATTGGGCCAGCGGGTGCTGTTCTTGGCGACAGGGCCGGACGGCAACCTCGAATTGTGGAGCACTGACGGCACGGCCGCCGGCACGCGCGGCGTCCGCAGCTTCGGCCCGCAGGCGTCGGTTTCGGCCTTCGATCTCACGGTCGCGCACGGCGTGATGTATTTCATCACCAGCGCCGGGTCGCGGTGGTCCTACACCATGAAGCTGTGGCGGAGCGACGGCACCGAGGCCGGCACCCGGTCAATCCTGGACGTGGGTCCGTCGACGGTGACCATGCCAGGGCTCGACAACCTCCAGACGGTTGGCTCGCGGCTGGTGTTTCCCGCCAGAGACAGCGCTCATGGCGCGGAGCTGTGGCAGATCGCCGGCCCCGACGCGCCGCCAACATTGATCCTCGATCTCAATCCTGGGCCATGGGATTCAGTCTCAATCGACTACTACTCCTTGCAGGTTGTCCCCCTGCGCGGCGGCCTGCTGTGGACCGCATCGGATGCGGAGGTTGGCAAGGAGCCGCGCTATCTGGCGCCGAGCTTCACGCCCCGCCTGGAGCCCGCCTGGGCCGGCGGCCCGAGCGGCGGCCTGGCGACGGCGCCGGTCATCCTCGGCAACCGGGGCGCCGCCAGCCCGCCCGTCACGCTCACGCTCAACCTGCCCGCCGGCGTCAGCTTGGTCGATCACACGCTCAGTGTCTCGCCGACGATCGCCGGCGACACCGCCACCTGGGCGCTGCCCGCGCTGCCAACCGGCGAGCAAACGGCCAGATTCACCTTCCGACTGCCCGAGGCACCGCTCGGCACGGCGCTCACCGCCACCCTCAGCCTGGCGCCCGGCGATCTGAGCGTTCCCATCCGTCTGCACGTCGCCCACCAATACTATCTGCCGGCCGTCAGCCACCTGCGATTCGAAAGGGAGACCGCGCCCTAGCCGGCCGCTGAACCTTTCGCCGGGCTGGCGGATCATCATGGGGCGGCGCTGCCGCCCCGTTTGCTTTGCGCCCCCATCTCGGCATAACTGAGACGAATAGGAGAAACCCATGAGTCCGACGATCCGTCACCTCCGGCCCCGCCATCTGCTACGCCTGATCGGCTGCGCGCTGCTCCTGTTCGCCGGCACCGGCAGGGGCGCGGCCCAGGGCCAGCCCAGCCAACTCCTGCTCAAAGACATCGCGCCGGGCGCCGCCAGCGCCGATCCCCGGCTGCTCACCACAGTAGGCGACCGGGTGTTCTTCACCGCCGCCGCGCCGGACACCGGCCGCGAGCTGTGGACCAGCGACGGCACCGAAGCCGGCACCCGCCTCGTCGCGGACCTCACGCCCGGTCCGGACAGCAGCGCGATCAATGTGATGGCCGCCTTCGACGGCCGCCTGCTGTTCCTGCTCCAGACCGCCGGCGGCTTCGAGCTGCGGGCCAGCGACGGCGCCGGAACAACCCTCATCGCTTCGGCCGAGGGCCAATACCCGGACCGCGGGTTCGCCGTCAGCGCCGGCGCGGTCTATTTTTCGACCCAGACATTCCCCGGCATAGGCGGCACGCATCGCCTGTGGCGCTCGGACGGCAGCACCGCAGGCACGGCCAGCCTGGCGCAGGTCA
>DASWWB010000431.1:0-10304 GCA_036406115.1 Herpetosiphonaceae bacterium | reverse complement strand
CCCGGGCCGCGCGCTCGCGCCGCACGCTGATCAGTCGTTTGCGGGCGGCGCGGATGGCCTGGCGCCCCAGGTCGACGCCGATCCAGCGCCGTCCCAGCTTCTCGGCGACCGCCAGCGCCGTCCCAGCGCCGCAGAAACAATCAAGCACCAGATCGCCGGGATCCGAGGCGGCTTTGATGATCCGTTCGAGCAGTGCCTCCGGCTTCTGGGTCGCGTAGCCCGTCCGTTGCGGGTCGCGCTGCTGGAGATGGCTGATATCGGCCCAGACATCAGGCGGGGTCAGGCGCTCGTCGCCGTAGTAGGCGTAGGTTTTGCCGGCCGAGCGGATGGTGAAATAGACCCGCCCGTCACCGTCGACCTGGCGTTTCATGTGGTTGCGCCGGCCGTCGCCGCGCAGCTCGCCGATCTCAGCGCGATTGAAGGTCCAGTCCGCCCCGGCCGCGTACCAGTAGATCGTGTCGTGCTTGTGGGAGAACTGGTCTCGCTGCCGCCCGCCGGACTGGTAGTGCCAGATGATCTCGTTCAGCAGGCGCTCTTTGCCGAAGACCTCGTCGAGGATGAAGCGCAGCGCCGCGCTGACGCGCCAATCGCAGTGAACGAAGATGCTGCCGTCGGCGCGGAGCAGCCGGCGCAGCAGGACCAGCCGCTCATACATCATCTGGGGGTACGACTCGGCGCCGCGCCCCCAGGC
Source organism: Herpetosiphonaceae bacterium (assembly GCA_036406115.1). Lineage (GTDB taxonomy): Bacteria > Chloroflexota > Chloroflexia > Chloroflexales > Herpetosiphonaceae > DASWWB01. The sequence goes on along the minus strand of DASWWB010000431.1, from coordinate 9,613 downwards.
GTCGCGGTAGGCCACCGCCTCCAGCGCCGGCCGCGCCGCCGCGTCGCCGCCCAGCCGCAAGCCCATCGTCACATCGGCGCCGATATCGAACGGCGGATCGATGTAGATGAGCTTCGCCGCGCCGCCCAGCTCCGCCGCCAGCGCCTGGAGCGCCAGTTTGTTGTCGGCCCAGATCAGGCGGTTGGCCGCGGCGCCGGCGCCGCCGATGATCTCGGCAGCCCGCAGCGGCAGGGGCTCGGCGGGCAGGATTGGCTGGCGGCGCTGGCCGCGCTCATCGTATTTGCCCTCCCAGACCAGCTCGGTTTTGAGCGTCGAGAGGGGATGGGGCCGCCCGTCGCCGGGCTGGTCGCGCTGCTCGCTCATCGATCAATCCCTCCTGCTGCCGGCGAATCCCGGCTTAGCCGCCGATCCTGGCGACCAGCCGCTGGTCGGCGAGGCCGTCGAACTCGCGGAAGCACAAGAGCGCGCCCGGTTTCAGCTCGCCGTCGAGATAGAGCCGCAGGGGCTCGCGCATGCCGCGCCAAAAGGTGGTTTGGATGCGCTCCAGGGCCTCCGCCGGGCTGACCAGCGCCGCCTCCAGCACCTCGCCGTCGGGATCTTGCGGCCCGAGCGTCCCCGACCACTCGCCGACCTCGAAGACAAACGCCACCACCTGGCTCGGCTGGCCGGGCCGATCGATCTGGGACGTGTAGGCCAGGGCGTGCTCGCCGCTGATCGTCACGCCGGCCTCCTCAGCCACCTCGCGGGCCAGCGCCTCGCTCACCAGCTCGCCGGGCTCCACCAGCCCGCCCGGCAGCACCCAGTACGATGTGCCGTCCGCCGCCTCCTGGCGGACCATCACGATCCGCCCGTCCCTCCGCAAGATTCCCAGCGCCAGCAATTCAATCTTCACCATGCCGCCCTCCGCCGCGCCCAACCGCGGCCTGCAACCTGCTGCGTCCCTCCCGGGCTTGACAAACCACGGAAGAAGCGCTATAACATAAGCAGGTTCCGAAAAAGAAGTAACAATGAAAAAGTTAGTTAATCCGTTGCGATCAATCAGGAGGATCTATGGCAACGCCCAAAATCGCCGTCATCATCAGCAGTACGCGGGAGACCCGCTTCGGCGACAAGCCGGCTCAGTGGATTCTGGACATTGCGGCGCAGCGCTCGGACCTGAGCGCGGAGCTGGTGGATCTGCGCGATTTCCCGCTGCCGTTCTTCGATGAAGTCGCCTCGAACACCTATGTCCCGTCCAAGAACGAAGTGGCCCAGCGCTGGCAAAAGAAAGTCGCCGAGTACGACGGCTATCTGTTCGTGACCGCCGAATACAATCACAGCATCACCGCCGCGCTCAAGAACGCCCTCGACTACGCCGGCCCCGAGTGGAACCGGAAGCCGATCGCGGCGGTTGGCTACGGCGGCGTCGGCGGCGCCCGCGCGGTAGAGCACCTGCGGCTGATCGCCGTCGAGCTGCACATGGCCTCGGTCCGCACCGCCGTCCACATCGGCGGCGCCGATTTCCTGGCCGTCTGGCAGCAGGGCAAGACCTTCGCCGACCTGCCGCACCTGGTGCCGACCGCCACCGCCATGCTCGACGAGCTGGTCTGGTGGGCCAACGCCCTCAAGGCCGCCCGCGCCCAGGCGTAGGGGCCAGGGATCAGGGGTCAGGGCCCGTCTGAGGCCGGATCTATCTTTGGCGGCGCCCGCCAGCCTTGGAGTCCGGCCTGATCCCTGATCCCTGATCCCTCACTCCTCAATCCCCGATCCCCCGATCTCACCAGCCGCCGATTTTAACCAGCGAGCGGCCGACGCCCCGCACCGAGGGCTGGCCGGCCAGCGCCATCGCCAGCTCCAGCTCGGTCCGCAGCAGCTCCAGGACGCGGCGCACGCCGTCCGGCCCGTCGGCGGCCAGGCCCCACAGCACCGGCCTGCCGATCAGCACCGCCCGCGCGCCGAGCGCCAGCGCCTTGAGGACATCGGTGCCGCGCCGCACGCCGCCGTCGAGATAGATCTCGCAGCGGCCGGCTGCGGCCTCGGCCACCTCGGGCAGCGCCTCCAGGGTCGAGATCGCGCCGTCGAGCTGGCGCCCGCCGTGATTGGAGACCACGATCCCGGCCACGCCGCGCGCCGCCGCCTCCTGCGCGTCCTCAGCGGTGACAATCCCCTTGACCACAATCGGCAGCTCCGTGATCGAGCGCAGCCAGTCGATCGCCTCCCAGGTCAGCCCCTGGTCGAAGCGGGCGTCGGCGTGGAGGGCCAGGCCGGAGGCGCCGGGCCGGTCGGCGTGGATCTCGGGCTCCTCGTCGTCGCGCATGTTGGCCATCGTCAGGTGGGGCGGCAGGCCGAAGCCGTTGCGGATGTCGGCCTCGCGGCGGCCCAGGCGCGGCGTGTCGACCGTCAGCACCAGCGCCCGGTAGCCGGCGGCCTCGGCGCGGCGCACCAGCGACTCGGACAGGCGGCGGTTGCGATAAACGTAGAGCTGGAACCAGAGCGGGCCGCCGGCGGCCCCGGCGATGTCCTCCAGCGTGCGGGTGGCGAGCGTGCTGGCGACCATCAGCGTGCCCGCCGCCCCGGCTGCCGCCGCCGTGGCGCACTCGCCGTCGGGGTGGGCCAGGCAGTGATAGGCGGTGGGCGCGACCAGGATCGGCATGCTGACCTCCTGGCCCAGGACCGTCGTCGCCAGCTCGCAGGCGCTGACATCGACCAGCGCCCGCGGCCGCAGCCGCACATGCTCGAAGGCCGCCCGGTTGGCGCGCAAGGTCGATTCATCCTCGCTGCCGCTGCGGTAGTAGTCCCAGGAGGCGGGCGGCAGCTTGATCCGGGCCAGCGCCTCGTATTCGGCAAGATTGATCGGCTCCATCGCCTTCCTTTCATGCCCGGCGCCGGGCCGGGACTCTGGCTGGTCGTCTGCGGGACTGTATGCCAGCGGCGGCGGGCTGTCAACCGGACCGGCGGGGCTGGCGCGATTGGCCCCATCCTGCTAGCATGGCCGCGCCGCCGGAACCCTCCGCGCGGCGTCGCCGTTGAACTGGCAGGGCGCCCGCCCGCAGCCCAGGAGAGATGATGAACCTGTCACACGCCGAGACCCGCCGCCGCTTGGGCGGCCGCTTCCGCCTCGCGCTCGCCGCCCTGGCCCTCGCCGTATTGGTTGGCGCCAGCGCCCCCGCAAGCGCCTTTCCGACCACAGCCCGTTTCTCGGCGCCAGCGCAGCCTGCCGCGCTGGCCGCTGTCCCGCTGGCACAGGCCGGCTCCTCCTGCCAGGTTTACCCGATCGCCGTGCCCGAGCAGGAGCTGATGAGTAGTCCCACCGCCCCTGGACCCAGGCCGATGCCCAACCCGTGGGCTGATGTCAGCGCAATTCCGCAGTACAGCCGGTTTCGCGTGTCGTTCGTCGGCCCGGCGCCATATGTGAGATACCTCAGATGGACCGAGGATACTTCCAGCCTGACGCTGGCTGCGGCCCTCGCCGGCGGCGGCACCTTGGGCTCTGGATTTGCCGAGGGCGCGCCCCCCGCCACCGATCCCGGCGCCGAGCGCCAGGTTAACGGGATTCTGGAGGCGGGCGACTGGCTCAGTGTTCTCACCAATCAGATTGCCAACGTTGGGATTCCGGAGATTTTGGATCGGCATATCGCTCAACGCACGCTGATGATTCTGCCGGTGTATGACACATTGGCGGTAAGCGGTTCGCTGAAGGCGCGGACTTCGCAGCTCATCCGCGTCCGGCTGCTGAGCTATAATCTCAGTAGCAATCCCAGATTCTTGGAATTCGGCCTTGTCGCTCACCTCTCACCCTACGCCTGCTTCCGCTACCACACGCCGGCGCTCGTCGGCCAGACGGCGCTGATCACGCCCAGCATGCCGCTGAGCGCGACGCTTGAGCGCCGCTGGGACTTCGGCGACGGTAGCCCGATCAGCACGGCCCTGACGCCGAGCCACGCCTACGCCCAGCCCGGCACCTACACCGTCACCCTGACCCTGCCGCGCCTCGTGCCGTTCCAGGCGGTCGGGCGGATTGAGGTCGCGCGCCCGCTGCTGCCGCCGCAGGTGTTCCTGCCTATCACGCTGCGTCGGTCGGCGCCCTAGCTGCATCCGCCGCTCCGGCGCCGCGTACCCATGGCAGAGCGCCGCCGGGCGGCGCGTGACGAAAGAGCGAGGTTTGCGATGATCGTGCTTGCTGCGATGCGGTGGATGGTGATGGGATTGTTCGCCTGGATGGCCCTGTCCCACGGCCTGGCGTTCTGGCGCACCAGGCGGCTGATCTACGCGCTGCTGGGGTTGTCGGGGCTGGCGTTCATCGGGGTCGTCGCGCTCCACTCGCTGCTTTCAGGTGGCGGCGATGTGGTTTCCTCGCTGCCGTTGTTCGGTACGCTGGCCTTCGTGCTGATCCAGGCGGCGACCGGGCGGCCTCGCGGCGAGTTCCGCGAGTACGCCAGCCCGCGCGCTGTGCTGCTGTTCCGCAAGCCGCTGGCGGAGCCCCTGCCCGACGAGCGTTTCGCAGCCGAGGCGCCGGCCCCGCAGCCGCCGTCGCGCCAGATCTGGATCATGACCGTGGTGATGCTGGCCGGCATGGCGGTCATCGCCTCGGTGTTCTAGCCGCCATGACAAACGGGGCCGGAGATCAGTGCTGATCTCCGGCCCCGTTGCGATTCCCGGCGTTCGGCTTAGTTGGCGAAGCGGAAGCGCTGGGCGTTCGAGCCGTTCCAGGTCCACTGCTGGACATTGGTGCCGTCGCCGGTGCCGGAGCCGGCCACATCGATCACCTTGCCGCTGTGGCGGGCGACCAGGCGGGCGGTGCCGTCGCTCTGGAGTTCGATGCGGAACTCCTGGCAGGCGCAGCCGGTGTTGCTCCAGATGTGGATGTTGGCGCCGTCGGCGGTCGAGTTGCCGGCCACGTCCATCGGCTTGTTGGCGGCGAGGCTGATCAGCCGGTAGTAGCCGTTGTTCGTGTGCTGGAAGCTCCACTTCTGGGCGTTGGAGTTGTTGCAGGTCCACTGCTGGATGTTGGTGCCGTCGGCGGAGCCGCCGTTGGAGACATCGACGCACTTGTTGCTGTTGGCGTTGACCAGCGCGGTGCCGCCGACGGGCTCAAGCCGCCACTGCTGGTCGGCGCTGCCGATCCAGGGCCACTGGTGGGCGGCGGTGCCGGCTGTGGTCGAGCCGTACTGGATGGACAGATCCTTGCCGCTGTTGCGGCTGACCAGCCGCGTCCAGCCGTCGCTGGTGGTGGCGAAGTTCCAGAGCTGATTGTTCTGGGCGTTGCCGCAGCTCCACTGCTTGACCAGGGCGCCGTCGGCGGTGCTCCAGGCCTCGACATCGGCGCACTTGTTGCTGGCCCGCGAGACAAGCTGGTAGGAGCCGTTGACGGGGGCGAGCCGCCACTGCTGGGCGCTGGAGCCGTTGCAGCCCCACTGCTGGATCTTGGCGCCGTCGGCGGAGCTGGCGTTGCTCAGGTCAAGGCACTGGTTGCTGTTGCGGTTGATCAGGTAGAAGTAGGCGCCGCCGGAGGGCGGGGGCGGCGTGGTGCCGCAGCCGGAGCGGACGATGAAGTTCAGGTAGCAGGCGCCCAGGTTCCAGTGAGTCGCCAGGTAGGAGCCGGCCGGCGGGTTCGGATGGAAATAGTCGTTGTTGTTGCAGTCCCAGTGCTGGTAGTCGCTGCACACGTTGGGATTGTACAGGCCGCCGCGCGGGCCGCCGTCGTTGTAGCACATGATGTCGTTGCCGTCGATGCAGTGGAAGCCGCCGGTCGTGTTGGGCGCCGAGTTCATGACCGCGCCCAGAGTGTGGCCGGCCTCGTGCATCAGGGTGTCGAAGCCGCAGAAGCCCCACGAGATGCCGTAGCTCGGGCCGCGGTTGGCGCCGTTGTCGACGACCGGCCGGTCGTCGGACTCGGCCCAGGCCACGCCGCCGCCGCACGCCGGCTGCTCGTACATGATCCAGTATTTCTCAAGCGTCGAGTTGTAGCCTTTGGCCTTCAGATCGTTGGTGATCGCGGCGATGTCGTGCTGGGCCGAGCTGATCGACAGCGGCACGCGGCGCACCGTCACCTGGCCGTCCGGGTCGCAGGCGAAGTTGAACGAGCTGGAGACGCCGAAGCGCATCGACTCGGAGTTCAGCTTGTCTTGCATGCCCTGGACATACGAGCGGATGGTGCCGAGGCGGGCGCCGTACTGGTCGGCCCGGTCGGTGGGGTACACGTACAGCATCAGGGCGTGGTAGGAGGAGTTGGAGACGCAGTTCACCGCCGAGCTTTCGCGCGCGGCCGGGTCAGAGGCGCGGATGACCTTGGGGGCCGGGTCCGGGCCGTGGCTGGTGACGATCGTGCCGTCGGCCAGCATCACTTTCCAGCTCTTGTCCGGCATCTGGCAGGCCAAGCCCAGGTTCTGCACCGGCTTGAAGTCCTCCGGGCCGTCGCATGGCGCGCTTTCCGGCTTGGTCGTGGGCGCTTTCTCGGGCGCTTTTTCCTGCGCCAGGACCGAGGTCGCCCCCGGCCGCACGCCCAGGGCGGCCACCAGCGCTAACAAGCCGACGATCAGCAGCCAGCGCTGCCGGATTCCTGCGATAGACATTGTGACCTTCTTTCTACAGCGAACTAAGATCAGTAAAAAAGCCAGCGATCGCCGCAATGGCGGCTCAAGGATGATGAATTGAACTTTTTGCCCTGAAACCGGTTCCGGTACGAATACCGCTACGATACAGAGGATGATGCCGATTGTCAAGGGGGATTTTTACTGATTTTTTATATTTTTGCCGATTTAATCCATGGGGAAAGCGCTATCCTCGCAATGAAACCAGAGTTATTGACCAATTTCATCAATATTGTTAAGAAAGCTTGATCCGCTTGCAAGCGTCGTGATCAGTGGTTTCAATTGAAAGCGTTTTCAAGAACCAGGGGTGGCGATGGAGGATGGGAGTGGCGCAGCTACCGTGCGTAGGGCGGATTCGGCGTCCCAAGGGGCGAAAAGGCACCGAACCGCTTGACATCGAACATTTGTTCTAGTATACTGGGGCCAGCTTGAAACCCAACCATTTTTTACTTTTGCTGTCGATCTCGTTTGCTCAAAGGAGGCTCCCAATGGCTATCACGAGTCGCGATCTACGCAGTAGCGAAGCGGCCCGCCGTCCGGCGTACCAGGCACCCCGCGCCACGGTGATCACCATTCCGCACCGTCGGTCGCGAGTCGGTTCGACGCATTCGGTCAACGCGTTCGCCTATGTGGCAACCCTGGTGCTGGCCCTGTTCGTGGCCAACGCCCTGCTCAGCCCGATCATCGCCTGGGGCCGGGTGAAGCTCGACGACATGAAGTACGGCCGCCCGCGTACGGTCCAGCTGTCAGCGTTCGTCGGCCACGACGAAGCCAACGGCGTCCCCTCGCACTTCGTGGCGATGAACCTGGAGCGCCGCGTGGTGATTATGGAACTCCCCGGCGGCGATCCCGCCAAAGCGCGCACGATTACCGGCCCCTATCTCTTTGGCGCCGGCGAGGACCTGACCCCCGTGCAGCTGCGCTTTGAGGATGTCAACGCCGACAAACGGGCCGATATGCTGGTCAGCGTCAAGCAGGAAGAGATGGTCTACATCAACGATGCCGAGACCAATTCCTTCCGCATGATCAACCCCGACGAGCTGGCCGGTCTTCAAGCGACAAAGTAACTCAGCCACTGAGGGCTACAGAGCAACGACAGCAAACCAGAGCACACCGGCGGCGGACAATCGGGTCCGCCGCTTTGCGTTTGGGGCGGCGCCGGCGGGCGTTTTTTTGTTTTAGGTGGGTTTACTCCCGGCCGAGGGCAGCCAGGACCTTGGGAGGGAGCAGCCAGATGAGCTCGCCGGCTGCTTTGGCGTCCTGCAGGTCGATCCGGCAGACGCCGCCTTTTTTGAACAGCACCGCCGTGCCGCGGCCGGCCAGGTCGCCGATCATCGCCGACAGGCTTGGCTCGTGACCGACGATCATCACCTCGCTGCTGCGGGCCTCGGCGAGATCGGCCAGCAGCGAGCGGGCGGAGCGGGCGTCGGCGACCGCCGGCTGGAGGCGGCGGGCGATTTCCAGCCTGGGCGCCGCGCCGAGGCGGGCGGCGATGAGGCGGGCGGTCTCGGCGGCGCGGGGCAGCGGGCTGGCGAAGATCGCGCTAGGGCTGACCCCGAGCCGCTGCAAGCCGGCGGCGATCTGTTTCACCCGCTTGCGCCCGGCGTCGGTCAGGCGCCGATCCTCGTCGGCGCCGGAGGCCGATTGTTCCTCCGCGATGCCATGGCGCACCAGATAGACAATCATCACCCAGCTCCTAGCAATTTTTGACCAGCTCGCAGCGGTTGAAAAGCAGCGCGTCGGCTTTGCGCCAGGCGCGGACCGGCGCTTCGAGCTGGGCCCGGAGCATGCCGCTCCAGATCAGGCCGTCGCTGCGGATGGCGGGCCTGGTGACGGCGCTTTGCAGCACCAGCCCGGCGTTCCAGGCGATCGCTAGCGCCGCCACCGCCACCGCCAGCTTGCGCGGCAGCCGGGGCAGATCGGCCAGCGCCGCCAGCCCGGCGATAAACACCGGCGTGCATTCGATCAGGCGGCGGAAGCCGAACGAGCCCGACAGATGCCAGGTGCTGATCACGCCGTTGATGTAAACCTGCGCCACGAAGCCCAAAGCCAGCAGCGCGCCGATCAGCCCATGGCGGCGCCAGAGCAGCGCCAGCCCGCCCAGGCTGACCGCCAGCAGCGGATGCCAGAGGAAGGCGCCATGCTCCAGGCTGAACAGCGTGGCGAAAAAGTGCGGGCTGGTCGGATCGAGCTTGCCGGACACGGTGCCCGAGGGCCGGGGCTGGCCGTTCAGCACGTTGTAGGCGAGCAGCTGCGGCGCGAGCGCCAGGGCGAAGACCAGCAGGAACAGGCCGTGGCGCAGCGCAAGGCCGCGCAGCGCCGCCCAGTCGCGTCCGCGCAGCCGGCGCCAGTAGGCCGCCAGCCCTTCGATCGCCGGCAGCAGCAGGAACAGGCCGAGCTGCTCGCGGCACATCACCAGCAGCCCGCCGGCGAGTCCCAGCGCCAGCCAGCGCCCGAGGCTGCGATTGCCGGCCCACTCGGCGACCGGCAGCTCCGCCGGCCCCAGCCAGAGCGTCAGGAACACCGCCACCGCGCCGAACGACGGCCCGTGCGACCAGGGCATCTGGACGTAGGTGTACCAGATCAGCGGCGAGGCCAGCCAGACGGCCAGCGTGGCGAGCGTCGCCGCCCGCTGGCTCGCCCAGCGCCGGGCAAGGCGATAGGAGAGCAGCAGCCCCAGCAGCACATAGCAGGCCGAGGCCAGGCAGACCGCCGTGATGTACGGCTTGCTGAAGCCGTCGGCGGCGATGCCGGCGCCGAACAGATTGGCCGTCCGCACCAGCCCGTCCGCCGCCACGTAGAACGGCGCCCAGAGAATCGCCGAGCCGACCGGCGCCACATTGCGGTACTTGCCGGTCCGCGGGTTGAGCGGCGGATCGTAGTCGTTCGGCCGCAGGAGCGCGTTGTAGACCGCCATGTCGCCGCGCTGCTTGCCAGCCTCCGCGAAATAGGCGTACTCGTTGGCGAAATCCAGGTCGCCGTCGAAGTAGACCGAGCGCAGATACGAGAAATACTGCACCTCGTCGGTGGCGTAGAGGCGATAG
>DASWWB010000430.1:0-6252 GCA_036406115.1 Herpetosiphonaceae bacterium | reverse complement strand
GATACCGTCGTTGTCGGCGCCGCGTGTGAGGACAGCGGCGCGACCGGGATGAATGGCGATCAGACCAGCAATGCGGCGTTCCAATCTGGGGCGGCCTATGTGTTTGTGCGGGAGGGGGCGCGTTGGCGCCAGCAAGCCTATCTCAAAGCCTCCAACACGGCGATGTTTGACCTCTTTGGCTCCAGCGTGGCGGCGGCGGACGACACCGTGGCAGTGGGGGCGTATGGGGAAGCCAGCGCCGCGACCGGGGTGGACGGCGACCAGGCCGACAATGGGGCGCCATACGCCGGCGCGGCGTATGTGTTTGTGCGGGAGGAGACCGGTTGGCGCCAGCAGGCCTATCTCAAAGCTTCCAATACGGAGGCACATGACGTCTTTGGCGTCAGCGTGGCGGCGGCGGGCGACACCGTGGTGGTGGGCGCCGATAGCGAAGACAGCAGCGCGACCGGAGTGAATGGCAATCAGACCAATAATGCGGCATCCTACGCCGGGGCGGCGTATGTTATGACTGGCTTGGGGATCAGCCCGACGCCGAACGCCACGCCCGCGCCGCCGACCGCCACGCCAATCGAGACGGCGACAGCGATACCAGCACTGCGCGTTCAGATCTATATCCCGGCGGTGTGGGCTGAATAGCAGGATAGCGCCAACGGCTGGAGGCCGTTGGCGCTATCCTGTTCCATCCGCCGTTCCGCGCCAGGCATTGATGGAGCGGCGCCCCGCCGCTAGCCGAAGCGCCGCGGCGCCCGCTCGCTCCCCAGCGCGATGCTGACAATCTCGCCCGGCTCGAACAGGCCCTTGAGCCAGCGGAAGGCCGCCCGGCGGTTTTCGCCGGCGCCGTCCGGGCTGGCGGGCGCGGCCAGCTCCTCGCTGAAGCCCGCGATATCCTGGAGCGCCCAGGCGTGGCGGTAGTAGGCGAGGGCCGCCGGGTCAAGCTCGGCCGGGCCGTAGCCCGCGAAAAAGGCTTCGGTGTCTGCCGGGCTGACCAGCCCCTTGGCGATGCCGCCGACCACGAACATCAGGTCGCGCTCGCGGCGCGCCAGCACCGCCGTGTCCCAATCGATCAGCCAGAGCCGGCCGGCGTCGTCGATCAGCGTGTTCCAGGTGTGGAGATCGGCGTGGCAGACCGCCAGCGGGGCCGGGCGGCGCCGCAGTTCATCCGCCAGCTCCGCCGCCTGCCGCCGCAGCTGATCGATCAGCGGCTGCCGCTCGCGCCAGATCGCCCGGAACTCGCCGCCGATCTCGTCGTTCGCCGGCGCATGTTCGATGGCGGCGGCAATGCCGGCCAGCGCCGGCTCCCAGGCCGGCTCCAGGCGCTCCTCCGCCAGCAGCGCGGCGACGGCAGGCGGCAGCGCGGCATCGTGCAGGCGCCGGACCAGCGCGCCGAACTCGCGCCACTGGGCGGTGGTTTGCCCGCCCTCGGCGCCAGGCCGCCCGGCGATAAACGGATACAGCATCAGCCTGGCGTCGGCGACCGGGACCCACAGCCGGCCGCCGACGCCGGCGAGCGGCGCTACGATCTGCTCAAGCCCGGCGTCGCGCAGGGCGCGGGGCAGCGCCAGGCCGGCCTCGTTGGGCTGGCCGCCCCGCAGCTTGACCAGCAGCGGCCCGTCGGCGGTCTCGCCGCGATACACCCAGGAGGCTGGATCGGCGCCCAGCGGCAGGAACTCCAGCCATTCCAGGCGCACCCCCCAGCCCTCCAGCGCCGCTGCGCGCAGGGTTTCGACAGGAATCGGCGATGGCTCGCGCATCAGCATCCACCTTTCATCAGCATGGCCTCGTCATACACCGTATTCGCCGCCCCCGGGCGCTAGCCGGGGGCCTGGATTCGCTCGATGCCCTGAACCGTCGCCGCAAGCACGGCTTCGAGCAGCGCGGCGCTCGCCGGGGCCGCCGCCAGCTGCGCGGCGGTCCGGTGCTGCGGCGGCAGCTCGATCGTCAGCGCGGGATCCTCGATCACGACCGCCGACATTGTCCGCAAGATTTCGCAAAGGGAGGCGTGGGCATGGGTTGCGCGCGGCGCGCAGTTGATCACCGCAACCGGTTTGCCGACAATCGCGACGCTGCTCACCAGCCAATCCAGGCCGTTTTTGAGCACGCCGGGAACGCCGTGGGCGTATTCCGGGCTGCACAGCAGAATCCCGTCGGCTTGGGCCACCGCGGCGCGGAACGCCTGGACCGCCGCCGGCGGCGCTGACTGCTCCTGGTCGAGATCCGGATTGAAATAGGGCAGGGTCGGCAGCCGCGGCGCAAGCTTGATCTGGATGGTCGCCGGCGCCAGCGCCTGGAGCGCCTGCAGGACGGCGGTGTTGGACGAGGCTGCGCGCAGGCTGCCGGAGATCGCCAGCAGCGAGAGGGTCGCGGGGGAGGACGGCATTGAGATCATCCTTTCGTCGATTGTCGCGGCCCGGGCCGCCTGCTTGGCGATCGCAGCGCCGCTGCCAATCGGCCAGCGCCGGCGCCGGTTCTTGGGGTGCGCTGGCCGAATCGACATAATTTTCATTATCGGCGGACGCCCATCACTGGCGCGGCGCCCAGTCGGCGGCCGGCGGCGGCAGCCGGTGCAGCCGGACGCAGGAGTAAAGTTTGACGGCGCTCACCGCCAGGATGCCGAGCAGCGCGACGGCTGGCGGCGCGGCCAGCAGCAGGAGAGTGGCGAAGCCGGTGTTGAACAATTTGCCCAGCGGCGACCAGTTCAGCAGCCAGATTCGCTCGTCCACCGCGTAGAAATAGTTCGGCGAGCGGATCGGCCAGCGCAGGAACTGGTTGGAGAGATAGTGGTCAAGCACCATGAATTGAATCAAAAAGAGGATGATCGGCGCGATCAGCGCCGGGTCGCCGCGCAGCAAGTTGAAGTAGAAAAAGCTGATCAGCAGCCGGTCCACCAGGATGTCGAGCTGGGCGCCGAAGCGCGTCTCCTGGTCGAGCAGGCGCGCCGCCAGCCCGTCGAGCATGTCCAGCGCCCAGTAGAGCGCCAGGCCGGCATAGTTCCAGGCCGCCGATTGCTCCAGCGCCGCCGTCGCGAACACCGCGACCCCCAGCGCCATCCGGCCCAGGGTGATGCCGTTGGCCCAGGTGCGGATGTCTTCGGTGGGGGCGCAGCCGACCTGGCGCTGCGCCGGCGTGAACAGCCGCATGCATGCTCCCTGGCGGCGCGCCGCCCTCACGCCGCTACGGGTCGATCGTCCATTCGCCGCCGCAGTGCTCGCGGAAGCCCTCGATCAGCTTGGTGCGGCCGTCCTCCCAGATCGATGAGCGCACGAAGCCTTCGAGTTGGGTTTTGCGGTCCTGGTTCGGCTTGTAGGAGTAGGAGACGCTTTCGTCGGGTTCGGCGGCGATGCTGAACGAGCACAGGATCTCGTTGTCCTTCAGCGACACCAGGTAGCCGTCGATCTCGGCGGCGCCGCCCTGGAAGGTTTGCTCGTCGATCGCCACCGCCGGCTCGTAGGACCGCACCCGCGCCACGCCCAGATAGCTCAGCCCGGCCGCCCGCTTGAACTCCTGCTCGAAGTCGCCGGCGCTGTCGCCCAGCACCGACTCCGACATCGGATTGTCCGGGCCGGCCCATTGCAGCGGCGTCAGCAGATGCTCCGAGAGCAGGAGGTCCAGGTCGTCCCCGTCGTTCATATCGTCGTCGGGATTGACGAGATGGTCGTACATCACAATGTCGGTGTTGGCCGTGTCGCTTTCGCTGTAGACGGGCTCGGGCGAGAGCTTGCCCTCCGCCTTTTGCTCGTCGGCGGCCTCGGGCAGCGTTTGGGAAATATCCGCCAGCTTGGTTCGCAGGGCGTCCATCGCCCCGCGCTGCTCGTTGATCACGTCCTGATTGGTTTTGCCGCAGCCAGCCAGCAGCAGCGCTATCGCCAGCGCCGCCGCCCCTCGGCGGCAATTGTGCAGGTTCATAGAGCCTCCTTATTCCACCTTGCGCCGGCTGATCCTACCCTAGCTGCGACCGGCGCGCAACTGGCGCGGGCCGGGTATACTGGCGGCCGGGTTTCCTGCTGATGGGATGCGCGGCGCTGAAAGGATTTGGAATGGCTCACATCATTGATAAGCTCGCCTGGATTTGCATCGAACAGCGCCGGCTGCTCGGCGCGCGCTCGCAGGGCCGTGAGGTCTGGTATCTGCCGGGCGGCAAGCGCGAGCCGGGCGAGACCGACGAGCAGTGCCTGGTCCGCGAGATCCGCGAGGAGCTGGCGGTGGAGCTGCTGGCGCCGTCGCTGCGTCTGCTCAGCCAGTTCGAGGCCCAGGCCGACGGCAAGGCCCCGGGCGTGCTGGTGCGCATGACCTGCTACGCCGGCGAGTGCGAGGGCCGGCCCGCCGCCTCCGCCGAGATCGCCGAGCTGGCCTGGCTGGCCTACGCCGATCGCTCCCGCACCTCGGCGGTCAGCCAGCTGATTTTCGCTTGGCTGAAAGAGCGGGATTTGATCGACTGACGCGGCGATTCCGGTGGGATGGCCGGCTCAGCAGCGATGGTGGCACAAAATCGGCTGGACTGGGGTTAAGATAGGTGAATCATGCGGCGCGGCTCCCCGGCCGCGCCCACTTGGAAAGGAGTCCCCGATGCGACGTTGGCCGATGTTTGCCGCGCTGCTCTGTCTGCTGGCCCTGGCCGCCCCCGCCCGCCCCGCCCTGGCCCACGAGATTTGTTTCGCCGACAAAAGCCCCCATTGCCTGGAGGAGCCGTTTTCGGACTACTGGGAGGACAACGGCGGCCTGCCGGTCTTCGGCTATCCCGTCTCCTCGGCGTATTACCCCCGCGACACCGATGACCGCTATCTGACCCAGTGGTTCGAGCGCAACCGCCTGGAGGAGCACCCCGAGAACGACGGCACGCCCTACCGCGTGCTGCTCGGCCTGCTCGGCAAGGAGCGCCTGGCCCAGCTCGGCCGCGATTGGGCCGCCGAGGGCCGCGAGGCCGGGCCGAAGGAGGGCTGCCTTTGGTTCGCCGAGACCGGCCACAATGTGTGCAACCAGCTCCCGGCGAGCTGCTGGCCGGTGGCCGGCGGCCCGCCCGCTTGCTCTCCGGCGTCCGGCTTCCGGTCCTATTGGGAGGGCCATGGATTGAAGATCGCCGGCCTCGACGCCTACTCCCGCTCGCTCCAGCTGTTCGGCCTGCCCCTGACCGAGCCGAAGATGGAGACCAACTCCTCGGGCGACACCGTCATGACCCAGTGGTTCGAGCGCGCCCGCTTCGAGTGGCATCCCAACAACACTGCTGACTTCAGCGTGCTGCTCGGCCGCCTGGGCACGGAGTCGCTGCCTGCCGGCGCGCCGCAGACTGAGCTGCGCCAGCGCTGGGACCAGTGGCGCGCCCTCAAGGCCGCCGACTATGATGTCGTGGTCGAGGCGAGCTGCTTCTGCCCGCCGGAGTACACCAGCCCGGTGCGGATCGCGGTGCGCGGCGGCGTCCCCGGCGCGCTGACCTACGTCGAGAGCGGCAAGCCGGTCGCCGATGATCAGCGCGAGTGGTACGCCCGCTTCGACACGGTCGAGAAGCTGTTTGGGCTGATTGACGACGCCTATGTCCGCAAAGCCGCCCGCGTCACTGTCAGCTACGACCCGGCGCGCGGCTACCCGACCAGCGTTTCGATCGACTACGACGAGCGCATCGCCGACGAGGAGCTGGCGGTGATGGTCCGCAGCCTGGAACTCAAGTAGCGCCGGCCGACCCGGCGGACGCGGCCCGGCGCCGCGTCCGCCGGATCCACCACTCCGCCGCCGCCGCGTGCAGCGCGAAGCCCAGCCAGAACGCCGGGCCGAAGAAATCGGCGGGCGCCAGGCCCGAGAGCGGGCTCGTGGCGAAGAAAAAGCCGATGATCGGCCGGATGGTCGCCACCGCCAGCCCGTAGCTGAACGCGCGGATCATCCACTCGCGGTGCCTGGCGATCTCGCGGCGGCGGATGTGCCAGACCGCCTTGCCCAGCGCGGCGAGGAACCCCGCGCCGAACACCAGGGTCGCGGCGGCCTGGACCGGCCCGCCGATCGCCGGCATCGCCACGCTCATGACAATCGCCGTGACGCCGACAATCAATCCTGATGCGACCGCCACCCAGCCCGCCCGCCGGTGCCAGGACCGGCCGCCCGCCCGCAGCCGCCGGTTGAATTGCAGCGGCCAGAGCCCCATGAACAGCAGCCCCGGGATGATATGGATCAGCGTCAGCGCCGGGTAGCGGGCGAACAGATCGTCCAGCGCCGCCAGCTGGGCCAGCCGCGGGTTGGCGGGCAGCGCCGGCGGCTGGTAGCCGTCCG
>DASWWB010000429.1:0-4843 GCA_036406115.1 Herpetosiphonaceae bacterium | reverse complement strand
TTCTTGGCGATCGAGACCACGAGGCGCAAGTTGGCCTGGATGAGGTGCTGGCGGGCCGAGCGGCCGATCTCCAGCAGGCGGCGCAGGGTGGAGCGCTCCTCGCGGCTCAGCCGGCCCTCGTCGGCGACCAGCTGCTCCTGGGCGGCCTGGGCGGTCTCCATCTTCTTGGCCAGATCGACTTCCTCGCTGGCGGTCAGCAGCGGCACCTGGCCGATCTCCTGGAGATACATGCGCACGGGATCGTCGAGGGCGATATCGGACAGATCGGGGAGGCCCGCAGGCTCCAGATCGGCGTCGTCGGCGATATCGTCGGAGGGGATGGGCTGGTTCGCGTCAACAACCTCAATGCCGGCCTCTTCGAGCTGGGCGTAGAGCTTCTCAAGCTCATCGAGATTGGATTCTGGCTCTGGCAGTACAGTCAGAATGTCCTGGTAGCTCAGGTGGCCCTGAGCGCGCGCCAGTTCCAGCAGCTTGTCAAACATGGAATGCTCCTCCCCGTGCGGCCACAGGCGTGTCACCGGAGAATATCATAGATTCGCCGCGCCCCGGAGAAATCCCAGGGCGCGGCGCAGACATTTCATTCACAAAGCAACTCACGCGTTGCCACTTTGTTCACTATAGCACTGTCAACCCGCCATCGTCAACCCTTTGTAAGAACTTTTTGATATTTCAATTGCCGGATTAACCAAACAGATCATCGACCTCGTCCTGCGACTGGCCGGGGCGGCGGGCCGGATCGGCGCGGCGGTCGCCCATGGCTTTGTAGAACTCCTGGTCGTAGGGGCGGGTGCGGATCACGACTGGCATCGGCACGGCGTGGCCAAGGATCATCGCCTGCTGGCGCGAATCGAGCGAGGAGAGCACCGCCTTGAGCCCCTTGGAGCCGCTCACGCCGGTAAACACGGCGTCGATGTCGCGGTCGTCGTTGAGCAGGGCGGTGATCCGCGAGCCCAGCTGGCTCATCACTTCGTTGTCGATCGACGACGGGCGCTGGTCGACGACCAGCAGCGTCACCGAATATTTGCGCAGCTCGCGGGCGATCAGGCCGAAGATGGTCTGGCTGGCGGTGGCGGGATTGAGGAATTTGTGGGCCTCCTCGATCGTGATCATCAGCTGCGGCGGCTGATCGCCGGCGCGCTTGGAGGCCAGGTAGCGCTCGGTCTGCTCGACCCAGCGGCCATGGATGCGGCGGGTCAGGATGTTGGAAACCAGCATGTACGACAGCTCGTCGCGGTACTGGCCGAACTCCAGCACCACGCTCTTGCCCTGCATCAGGGCGTCGATCAGGCTGTTGATCGACGAAAGCCCGGCGTTGTGCGAGACATATTTGAGCCGGTCGAGCGCCGCCAGCTTGCGGCGCAGCGCCGAGATCGAGGCCAGGTTGGCGCCGCTCTGCTCGGCGAAATCCTTCAGCTCCTCGCCGTCCATCTGGCGCAGCCTGCTGATCCAGGGCTTGCCCAGCTTCTCGACGCAGATGTAGGCAGACTCGGCGGCGGTCGAGTTGAGGTTCAGCGCCTCCTGGAGCAGCAAAATATCCTCGACCTCGATTTCCTCCAGGCCGATCGTGATGTCGCCGTCGTAGCGCACGTTGCGCCGCTGCGACGAGTGGGGGTCGAGGGTGTAGATCAGCACCTGGCTGCGGAACAGCTGGGCCAGGCCCTTGACCTCCTGGCTTTTGTCCTCGGTGGTGCCGCTCCAGCCGTACTCCGAGTGCATGTCGAAGATCAGGTTGCTGGCGACGCCGGCTTTGATCACGCCGCAGAGCAGCAGGCGGGTGAGGAAGGATTTGCCGGTGCCGGACTTGCCGAAGACGCCGTTGGAGCGCTCGACGAAGCGATTGAGGTCGATGCAGACGGGAATATCCATATCGAGCGGCTGGCCCATCTGAAAATTAGTGCCGCCCTCCTCGCCGAAGACCAGGGCGAAATCGTCCTCGCTGGCCTCGAAAATCGGCGCGAAGTGGCTGGGGATGGTTTTGACCGGGCGCAGGCCGAGCGAAATATCCTCGGGCAGCATTAGCTGGGGCGTCAGCTTGAAGGTGCCGTAGGTCGAGCGGCCGGCCAGGATCTGGGCCAGGAACGGATCGAATTCGCCGGGCGGATCGGCGAGGATGGCCGGGCTGGTCGAGGCCAGCTGGACATCCGTCAGCATGGAGAAGAAGCGGTATTTGCCGCCCTGCACCACCATGAACTGGCCGACGCGCAGATTCTCAATGTCGTACTGGTCGTCAAGGCGGGCGGTCAGCCCCTCCAGCAGCGATCCGCTGGTGACGACGCCGATTCTCGTCGCTCGCTTCATTTACTCGGTACCCCGGCTAGCTCAACAAGGCCGATTTTAGCACATATGCGCGGGGCAGACAACTCCGCCGCCGGAGCGGGGCCGGCGGCGGCGAAGCTAAAGGCTGAAGACGCGCAGGAAGACCTGCCAGCGCTCAGCGGCGCCGGTGTCGACCAGGATCTCGTAGGATTTGCCGTTGCCCGCGAGGTGGCTGCCGCCCTGGAACTGGCCGGCGTCGGCGGGCGCCCACCAGTCCAGGCCGGGGTCGAGCGCGGCGGGGAACGGATTGACGCCGGGCTTCGGCGCCGGCAGCCCCAGATCGCGCACGAAGGCGGTCACCGAGTCCGGCGGGGCGGCGAAACCGATGTAGTAGGCGTCGTCGATGCCCGATTCATTGGCAATCCGCAGCTCCTCGGCGTCAGCGGGCAGCGGCGCGCCGATGAAGCGCTCGGCCTCGGCGCGCCCGGCGGCTGGAGCCTGCGAGGGAGCGCCCGGCCGCTCGCCCCCGCCGGCGCCGGGCGCGCAGCCCAGCGCCGCCAGCAGCAGCGCGACGGGCAAGCGGCGGAACCATCGTCGCAGCCCGCTCACACCTCGAAGGTCCGCAGGTAGACAGTGGCAACGCCGGGCCCGCGCTGATCGACAAACAGCTCGCGGTTGAGGCCGCGCGCCAGGTCCAGCACCGCGCCGCCGAGCGTCGAGCCATCCGGCGCTGGCTCGGCCGGCCTGGCAACCCACCAGCCGGGGGCGTCCGGCAGGGGCGGAAAGGGCCAGGCGCCCGGGCGCAGGGGCCGGTCGAAACCCAGCGAGCCGACAAACGAGTCAAGCTCCGCAGGGTCCATCTCGAAGCGCAGCAGGGCGATCGAGTCGATGCCCTGGTCGCCGTCGTGGGCGATCGCGCGGGCGCTGGCGGGCCAGGCGATCTGCGCCCACTCAGTGATCTGGTCAAGATTCATGGCTACCTCGCATTCAACTAGCGCCCGTCGCCGCGGCCCCAGCGGCGCTCGCCGTCCGGATCGCGGCGCGTGCTGTCGCGGCGGGTGTCAGGCGATTCGCCGGGCGTGTAGGGCGGGCTGTTGGTCGGCCCGGTGTATTGGTAGGTGTCGGTCTGCGGCTGGGAGGCGCCCCAGACTTCGTACTCCCGGGCCAGGCCGGCCTCGTGGAGGCGGCCGAGCTGGGCGTCGCCGACGCGGATCGGCCCGATATCGACGCCCTTGCCCTTGTCCCAGTTGTAGCGGTCGAACACATGCATCTGGTGGCTGATCTGGACCTGGGGCTTGCCGTCGGGGCCGGGCGTCACCAGCACTTCGGCGCCATGGGCGTAGCTGTAGCCGCCGATCGCGTAAAACCAATCCTGTGACTCGCCTTTGGTGGCGTAGTAGCCTTGCCAGGGCGAGGTGATCTGGAAGCGCATCGGCTGGCCGTTGTACTCGCTGGCGATGCGCTGATTGACGACATCGACGATTTCCGTCTGATACGTGCTGTTGGCCTTTTCGCGGAAGCCCGGCAGATCGGTCAGCATTTGCTCGGGCGAGACCGACTGCTCGGCGCCGGTGTTGTTGAGATAGTGGCGCATGTTGCGGGCGGCATTGTCCAGGCCAAGCGCGTCGGCGCTATCCGCGACCTTATAGAACAGCTCGCGGTTGAGATAGTCGCGGACGCCGGGGCTGTCCGAGTCGTAGGCGCCGGAGCCATCGCCACTCGTGGGCTGGGGCGGCGCCGCCGGGCGGGCGGGCAGGCCCAGCGGCGGCGGAATCACCGGGGCGGCGGGAGCCGCGTCGACGTCAGTTTTGTTCTTGGCGCCCGCAGCCGCTCCGGCAGCGCCAGCCGCTCCGCCAGCCCCAACCGCAGCGCCCGCCGCCGCCCCGGCTGCGAGACCGGCGATGGCCCAATTTTGGAACAGCGCGGCGGCCTCTTCCTCGGCCTGCTCGATGATCGCCGCGATCTGCTGCGACGCCGCCGATGAGGCCTGCAATGCCTCGATCAGCCGCTGGACACCCGGCAGCACGAGCCCGTCCATCTCCTGGACGAAGGCGACCGAGGCGTCGCCGACCCAGGAGCCTTTTTGCAGCACCTCCTTGGCGCCGCGCACGCCTTGCAGCATTCCCTCGCACACGTCGGCGCTTTGCGTGAACCGCCGCGCCAACTCCTGCAATTGCTCATACTGAGCCTGGACAACCGGAGCCGCCATACGCCCGTGATCTCCTTCCTATGCGCAAAAAACCTCCGCCGCACAGCCGGCGGACGGCGGACACAGCGCGGCGAGGCAGGGGACGGGCTACAATGGAAGGGAGCAGAGGGAAGCGATGCGCCAGACCGTGTCCCAACGGGAGCGACCTGTCGCCCCCGACTCTATCATCTCAAACCGGCCTCGTCAAAGGGGAATCAGCGTATGATTGTGACTCCCGCCCTGCTCATCCTGATGCAGCGCGCAACCGATGATCAACTCATCGCGGTGCTGGCGGCCGATCGCCTGGACGGCGCCGAGGCCAGAGACAGCGCCGGCTTTCCGCTCGCCTGGGGCGACGGCCTGCTGTGGGCGGTCCGGTACCGCCGCTGCGCCGTGATT
>DASWWB010000428.1:0-8702 GCA_036406115.1 Herpetosiphonaceae bacterium | reverse complement strand
GGCCACCGCCAGCAGCAGCGCGCCGTCGGCCCAGCTCAGCCGGCCGGCGCCCTCGTACAGCGCGAAGGCCAGCACCAGCAGGCTGCCGGCGACGCTGGTGGCCCAAAAGCGCGGCGACGGGCGCTCGCCGACCCGCAGCGTGGCGGCGACGGCTGTCGCCAGCGGCAGCAGGCCCGTCATCACCGCGCCGTGGGAGGCCGGCACCTGGCGCAAGGCCCAGGCGCTCAGCAGCGGAAAGGCCAGGATCACGCCGAGCGCCACCAGCAGCAGGCCCCGGCACTCGGCCAGGGTCGGCCGGCGCTGCTTGGTCAGCACGAGGCAGAGGCCGGCGAAACAGGCGGCCACCAGCGCCCGCCCCAGCCCGACCACCGCCGGATGCAGCGTCGCCACCGCGATCCTGGTCGCCGGCAGCGTGAGGCTGAAGCCCAGCACGCCGCAAAACCCCAACAGCAGGCCGCCCGACCCGGCAGCCTCCCGGCCGGGGGCGCTCTCAATCGTCGTCATAGCCCATCCTTTCCCGCGGTCCCCGCCAGCCCTGCGATCGTGCGGGCTGGTCGTCGCCGCGCCGCCCTCATCCTGCGCCGGCGCGGGCCGGGCCGCAAGGGACAATGGCGGCGGGTCGGACAGGCCATTGCCGGCGGCTTAGCCCGCCAGGCCGGCCAGAACCTCGGCCAGCAGCGCGCGATCCGCCTCCAGGTGGCGCCGGCCGTTGGCGAACAGCGCCGCGCCCCAGGCCGGCAGCGCGGCGGCCTCGGTCTTGGCCGCCAGCCCGGCCTCCCAGTCCGCCAGCTGCCCGTCGATCGCCGCCAGCTGGGCCTCGAGCGACGCCCGCAGCTCCGCCGCCGGCAGCAGATGGGCGAAGGTGAGCAGCACGTAGAGCGTCGAGGGAAAGGCGCTCAGCGGCGCGCGCCAGGCGGCGGCCAGCAGCTCGCCGACCGCCGCTGCGCCGGCCGCCGTGAGGGCGTAGACCGCCCGCGCCCGGTTGCCGGTCAGCTCTGTGGCGCTCACATCGACCAGCCCTTCCTTTTGCATCTGGCGCAGCGCGTGGTAAATCGAGCCGGGCAGCACCGAGGCCCAGCGGTCGCTCTGGCTCTCCTCCAGCCACTTGTGCAGCTCGTAGCCGTGGCGCGGCCGCTCGCTCAGCAGCCCCAGGACCAGCAGCCGCGCGCTCACGATCCGGCCTCCGCCAGGCGGAAGAAATGGAACGAGCAGAGCGCGCCGCCGTAGCCGAGGGTCGTCGCCCGCTCGAAGCGGAAGCCGTGGCGCCGGGGGTCGATCGCGTCGAACCAGTTGGCGTCGAAATCGCAAAAAATCGGCATCAGCTCTGGCGCTCCCTCGGCGCGCAGGAAGCTGTTCCAGAAGCAGCGCGTCACGTCGGCGTAGTATCCGCGCTCGTCGTCGCGCGGGCGCTCGAAGGCGAAGCTGTCGCCGAAAAAGTGGATTTCCCGCGCCTTCGAGGTGGCCACCATCGCGCCGAACGGATCCGGGGCGCTGTCCAGCATGGCGACGGTCCCGTCCAAGACCGGCTGGCGCAGCGGCTGGTTGAAGCAATCGTGCAGCAGCGCCAGCAGCGGCTGCTGATCCATCTTGCCGCGCAGCGCCCGGTAGGCGCCCAGCACCGCCGCGCCGGTCAGCAGGTGGTGGCGGTCCATGGCGCGCTCCGGCGAGGCGCCCCGCCCGGCCGTCAGCTCATCGGAGGCGGAGCGGGCCGCCGCCAGCAGCGCGGCGCTCTCGGGCTGGTCCGCCAGCCGCTCGCCAAGTGCGGCGAAAAAAGCCTCGACGACCCAGGCGCTTTCCGCCGCCGGGTCCGGCTGGTAGGTCTCGGCTTCAGTTTGATTCATGGTCGATCTCCTTAGATAAAATTATATATTCAAGTTTGAATATACAGAAACACCCGTCGTCTGTCAAGACAACGGGCGTTGGCGGACTTAGGCTGGCGGGACTTGGGCGAAGAAAGCGCGCACGGCGGCGACGTAGGGCGCGAACTGGCGCCGGCGCACATCGTGGCTGGCGCCGGGCAGATGGGCGAGCTGGAGCTGGGGGATCAGCTCGCGCAGCTTGGCGGCGTGCTCGGCGGCGACCATCGCGCCAAGCTCGACGTCGCCGGCCAGCAGCAGCGCCGGGCAGCTGATCCGGCGCAAGCTGTCGCGCCAGCCGCCAGCGACGGAGCGCTCGTTGTTGAACACATTCGGGTGGAGGCGCCGCTTGGACTCGACCCAGGGCCGAAAGTCGGCGGCCGGCCACTCCGGCGATTCCGCCTGCCGGGCCGCGACCAACTCATCGACCGAGCGCTCCTGAAAGCCGGCGATCCAGGCTTTGCCCTGCTCGCGCCAGCCGTCGTCGACCAGGATCGGCTCATCGAGCGTCCACCATGGCGGCGGGTCCTCGAGGGCGATGGCGCGGGGCAGCCCGGGATGCAGCGCCGCCAGCGTCATGATCGAGATCGCGCCCATCGAGTGGCCGAGCAGCAGCGGCCGGCCCAGCTCCAGCGCGCCGATCAGCCCGGCCAGATCGCGGGCATGGGCTTCGGCGCCGTAGTCGCGCTCCGGCGCCGAGGAGCGGCCGTGCCCCCGGGCGTCGGGCATGATCAGCTCGTACTCGCCGGCCAGGGCCTCGGCGATCGAGGCCCAGCAGCCGCCATCGTCGGAAAAGCCGTGCGCCAGCACCAGCGGCGGGCCGCTGCCGGCGCGGGCGTACCGCAGCCGCACGCCGTCAACCTCGACCTCGCCAGTCCGCCAAGCGTCCATCGCCGCCTCCTCGCGCCGCCGGGAATGCCGGGCAGCGCCGCAAAACAATCAGCGCCATGGTAGGGCCAAATCGCAGAACGCGCCCGCAGCCATCTTTATAGGATCCTTACGCCCGCCGCCCGTTTCTTGATTCCGCCTTGACGGCCGTTCTGGTTCAATAGACGTGCGCCCCGCTTCGGTGGCGGGCGCCTGGGAGGAACGCATGGATCTCGTGTACGTGGGCTTGATCGGTTTGTTTTTCGCCGCCACCTGGGGCCTCGCGGCTCTGTGCGAGCGGCTCGGGGGAAGCGCGAAGTGAGCGCGTTGTATGTGATCGGCGCCATCGCGGCGCTCGGCTTGTTGGTGTACCTCTTCGTCGCCTTGCTGAAGCCGGAGGTTTTTTGAGATGACCGCCAACGGCTATGTCCAAATCATCCTGTTCCTGGGGGCGCTGCTGGCGCTGGTCAAGCCGCTGGGCTGGTACATGGCCCGCGTCTTCCAGGGCCAGCCGGTCGGCCTCGACCGCGCGCTCGGGCCGGCGGAGCGGCTGCTCTACCGGCTGATGGGCGTCAAGGCTGGCGACGAGATGGGCTGGAAGCCCTACGCGATCGCCGTGCTGGTCTTCAATCTCGTGGGGCTGCTCGCGGTCTACGCGGTGCAGCGGTTCCAGGCGGCGCTCCCGCTCAACCCGGCCGGTCTCGGCGCGGTGACGCCCGACTCATCGTTCAACACCGCGATCAGCTTCGCCTCCAACACCAACTGGCAGGGCTACGGCGGCGAAACGACGATGAGCTACCTGACCCAAATGCTGGCGCTGACCGTGCAGAATTTTGTCTCCGCCGCGACCGGGATGGCTGTGCTGGTCGCGCTGATCCGCGGCCTGGCCCGCCGCTCGGCCAGCACGATCGGCAACTTCTGGGTCGATCTGACGCGCTCGACGCTCTACATCCTGCTGCCGCTGGCGCTCATCTTCGCGCTCGCGCTGGTCTCGCAAGGCGTGGTACAGACCATCGATCCCTATCAGAGCGCAACGCTGGTCCAGCAGGCCAGCGCCGAGGGCGGCGCCGCGGCGCAGCAGGCGATCGCAGTCGGGCCGGCGGCGTCGCAGGTGGCGATCAAGCAGCTCGGGACCAACGGCGGCGGCTTCTTCAATGTCAACTCAGCCCATCCGCTGGAAAATCCCACGCCGTTGAGCAACTTCTTGGAGCTGCTGGCGATCGTGCTGATTCCGGCGGCGCTCTGCTACACCTTCGGCGCGATGGTCGGCGACACGCGCCAGGGCTGGGCGCTGCTGGCCGCCATGACCATCCTGCTGGTCGCCTTCACGGCGCTGGCGGTGGGGGCCGAGCAAGCGGGCAACCCGCTCTACGCCCGGCTGGGCGTCGACGACCGGGCCTCGGCGCTCCAGGCAGGCGGCAACATGGAGGGCAAGGAGACCCGCTTCGGCGTCGTCAACTCGGCGCTGTGGTCGACGGTCACCACCGCCGCCTCGAACGGCTCGGTCAACGCCATGCACGACTCCTTCACGCCGCTCGGCGGGCTGGCGCCCATGGTCTTGATGCAGCTGGGCGAGGTGGTGTTCGGCGGCGTCGGCTCCGGGCTGTACGGCATGTTGGTCTTCGCCATCATCGCCGTGTTCATGGCGGGCTTGATGGTCGGCCGCACGCCCGAGTATCTGGGCAAGAAAATCGAAGCCTTCGAGATGAAAATGGCCTCGCTGATCATCCTGATCCCCTGCGCCACGGTCCTCCTCGCCACCGCGATCGCCGTCAGCAGCGGGGCGGGGACGGCCACGGTCGCCAACCCGGGCGCCCACGGCTTCAGCGAGGTGCTGTACGCGGCGACCTCGGCCGGCAACAACAACGGCAGCGCCTTCGCCGGCTTGGGCGCCAACACGCCGTTCTACAACGTCCTGCTGGGCTTCGCGATGCTGATCTCGCGCTACTGGCTGATCGTGCCGACCCTGGCGATCGCCGGCGCGCTGGCGGGCAAAAAGCTGGTGCCGGCCGGTCCGGGGACGCTGCCCACCCACACGCCGCTGTTCGTCGGCCTGCTGACGGGCGTGGTGCTGATCGTCGGCGCCCTGACCTTCATCCCGGCGCTGGCGCTCGGCCCGATCGTCGAACACTTGATGATGAGGTAGCGAGAGAGACAATGACACACCAAACTCCCAAAACCCGCCCGCTGTTCGATCCCGCCATTGCGCGGCGCGCGGCCCGCGATTCGTTCGCCAAGCTCGACCCGCGCCACCAAGTGCGCAACCCGGTGATGTTCGTCGTGCTCGTCGGCAGCGTCCTGACCACCGGCCTGGCGCTCCAGGCCAGCCTGGGCGGGAGCCCTGAGGGCACCGAGGCGCCGGCCGGCTTCATCTGGGCGATCAGCCTGTGGCTGTGGTTCACGGTGCTGTTCGCCAACTTCGCCGAGGCGATGGCCGAGGGCCGCGGCAAGGCCCAGGCCGACACGCTGCGCCAGGCCCGCCGCGATGTCAGCGCCAAGAAGCTGGCCGGCGCCCGCCGCGACAGCCCGCAGACGACGGTGCCAGCCAGCGCGCTGCGCAAAGGCGACGTGGTGCTGGTCGAGGCCGGCGACGCGGTGCCGGGCGACGGCGAGGTGATCGAGGGCGTGGCCTCGGTCGATGAAAG
The DNA here is from genome assembly GCA_036406115.1 of Herpetosiphonaceae bacterium. GTDB lineage: Bacteria > Chloroflexota > Chloroflexia > Chloroflexales > Herpetosiphonaceae > DASWWB01. Next base: position 3,334 of record DASWWB010000428.1, on the reverse strand, counting down.
CGCGATCACTGGCGAGAGCGCGCCGGTCATCCGCGAGAGCGGCGGCGACCGCAGCGCCGTGACCGGCGGCACCCGCGTGCTGTCCGACTGGCTGGTGGTGCGAATCAGCGCCAACCCGGGCGAGACCTTCCTCGACCGCATGATCGCGATGGTCGAGGGCGCCAAGCGTCAGAAAACGCCCAATGAGATCGCGCTCAACATCCTGCTGGCCGCGCTGACGATCATCTTTTTGCTGGCGACAGTGACGCTGCTGCCCTTCTCGCTCTACAGCGTCGAGGCGGCCGGCGTCGGCCAGCCGATCACGGTGACAGTGCTGGTGGCGCTGCTGGTCTGCCTGATCCCGACGACGATCGGCGGCCTGCTCTCGGCGATCGGCATCGCGGGGATGGACCGGATGATCCAGGCCAACGTGATCGCCATGTCGGGGCGGGCGGTCGAGGCCGCCGGCGACGTCGACGTGCTGCTGCTCGACAAAACCGGCACGATCACGCTCGGCAACCGCCAGGCGACCGCCTTCCACACCACCGACGGCATCGACGCCGCCCAGCTGGCCGACGCCGCCCAGCTCGCGTCCTTGGCCGATGAGACGCCGGAAGGCCGCTCGATCGTCGTGCTGGCCAAGGAGCAGTACCGGCTGCGCGAGCGCGACGTGCAGGCGCTCGGCGCCCAGTTCGTCCCCTTCACCGCCCAGACCCGGATGAGCGGCGTCGATCTGCCGGGCCGCGCGATCCGCAAGGGCTCGGTCGACGCAATCGAAACCTACGTCACCGGGCAGGGCGGCCAATTCCCGCCGCTGGCGCGGGCGACCGTCGAAAGCATCGCCAAGCAGGGCGGGACGCCGCTGGTGGTGGCGGAGGGGGCGAAGGTGCTGGGCGTGATCCAGCTCAAGGACATCGTCAAGGGCGGGATGAAAGAGCGCTTCGGCGAGCTGCGGCGCATGGGCATCAAGACCGTGATGATCACCGGCGACAACCCGCTCACCGCCGCCGCGATCGCCGCCGAGGCCGGCGTCGACGATTTCCTGGCCCAGGCCACGCCCGAGGCCAAGCTGACGCTCATCCGCGAGTACCAGACCGGCGGCCGGCTGGTGGCGATGACCGGCGACGGCACCAACGACGCGCCGGCCCTGGCCCAGGCCGACGTGGCGGTCGCCATGAACTCGGGCACCCAGGCCGCCAAAGAGGCCGGCAACATGGTCGATCTGGACTCCAATCCGACCAAGCTGATCGAGGTCGTCGAGATCGGCAAGCAGCTGCTGATGACCCGCGGCGCGCTGACGACGTTTAGCATTTCAAGCGATGTGGCGAAGTATTTCGCCATCATCCCGGCGGCCTTCGCCACGACCTACCCGGCGCTGGACGCGCTCAACCTGATGCGGCTGGCCTCGCCCCGGAGCGCGATCCTCTCGGCGGTAATCTTCAACGCCCTGATCATCATCGCCCTGATCCCCCTGGCGCTGCGCGGCGTGCGCTACCGGGCGGTCGGCGCGGCGGCGCTGCTGCGGACCAATCTGCTGGTCTACGGCGTCGGCGGCCTGATCGCGCCGTTCATCGGCATCAAACTCATCGATATGCTGCTGGCCGGCCTCGGCCTGGCCTAGGGGAAGGACATCTCGCAATGCGCACCTATTTTCGGCCGGCGCTCACGCTGCTGATCGCCATGACCCTGCTCACCGGCGTGCTGTACCCGCTGGCGGTGACCGGCATCGCCCAGGCGGCGTTCCCGCGCCAGGCCAACGGCAGCCTCATCGAGCGGAACGGCGCCGTCGTCGGCTCGGCGCTGATCGGCCAGCAGTTCGACGACCCGCGCTATGTCTGGGGCCGGCTGTCGGCTACGGCAACATCGCCCTACAACGCGGCGGCGTCGGGCGGCTCGAACTACGGCCCGCTCAACCCGGCCTTGGAGCAAGCCGTGCAGGGCCGGATTGCCGCGCTCAAGGCCGCCGACCCGGCCAATCCGCTGCCCGTCCCGGTCGATCTGGTGACGGCGTCGGCGAGCGGGCTCGACCCGCACATCAGCCCGGCGGCGGCTGCCTACCAGGCGGCGCGGGTGGCGCGGGCGCGCGGCCTGAGCGAGGAACGGGTCCGCCAAATCATCGCCGAGCACACCGAGGGGCGGACCTTTGGCCTGCTGGGCGAGCCGCGAGTCAATGTCCTGCTGCTTAATCTGGCGCTGGACGCCGAACGCTAGCCGGCGGCCGGTGGTACCATGCAGGCACGAAGCGAGGCGCCAGCCGGCGCGGAATGACACCGATGGCAGAGCAACGACCAGATCCCGACGCCTTGTTGCAGCGCGTCAAGGCCGAAGCGGCCCGAGGCCAGCGCGGGCGCCTGAAAATCTTCTTCGGCGCGGCGGCAGGCGTGGGCAAAACCTACGCCATGCTTGAGGCGGCGCAGCAGCGCCGCCAGCAGGGCGTCGACGTGGTGGCCGGCTACATTCAATCGCATGGCAGGGCGGAGACCGACGCCAGAGCCGACGGCCTGGCCCAGCTGGCGCCGCGCTGGGCCGAGCATCGCGGCACCCGGCTGCGCGAATTCGATCTGGATGCGGCGCTGGCCCGCCGTCCGGCGCTGCTGCTGGTCGATGAGCTGGCCCACACCAACGCGCCGGGCGCGCGCCACGCCAAGCGCTGGCAGGATATCGAGGAGCTGCTGGAGGCCGGCATCAACGTCTACACCACGGTGAATGTGCAGCACCTGGAGAGCCTCAACGATGTGGTGGCCCAGATCACCGGCGTGGTGGTGCGCGAGACGGTGCCCGACGCGGTGCTGGACCATGCCGACGAGGTCGAGCTGATCGACCTGCCGCCTGAGGAGCTGCGCCAGCGGCTGCGCGAGGGCAAAATCTACGGCGCCGACCAGGCCGAGCGGGCAGCCAGCCATTTTTTCCGCCAGGGCAACCTGATCGCGCTGCGCGAGCTGGTCCTGCGCCGGACCGCCGACCGGGTGGATGCGCAAATGCAGCGCTACATGCGCGACCACGCCATCCCGACCACCTGGCCGACCCACGAGCGGCTGCTGGTCTGCGTCGGCGCCAGCCCGTTCGCCGCCCGGCTGGTGCGGGCGACCGGGCGCATGGCCGCCCGCCTGCGCGCGGAATGGATCGTGGCCTACGTCGAGACGCCGGCCCACGCGCGCCTGAGCGACGCCGACAGGGAGCGCGTCATCCAATCGCTGCGCCTGGCCGAAAAACTGGGCGCCCAGACCGTGACCCTCAGCGGCACCAGTGTCAGCGACGAGCTGGTGCGCTACGCCCGCCAGCGCAACGCGACCAAAATGGTTGTGGGCAAGCCCGACCGGCCGCGCTGGCGCGAGCGGCTGTTCGGCTCGGTTGT
>DASWWB010000427.1:0-3779 GCA_036406115.1 Herpetosiphonaceae bacterium | reverse complement strand
GCGAGATAGTGGCGGGCGGCCCGCAGGGTGTCGGCGGTCAGCGCTTGGGTTTCGGTTCGGTCAACGCTGGGGCGATAGAAAGTCAGCGTGCCCTGCTCCAGCGCGATACAGCCGGCCCGCAGGCCGTGGATCTCGCTCCGGCGCAGGCCATGATCGACCAGTAGGCACATCAGGAGTGCGTCGCGTCGGCCGGTCGGCGTGTCGAGCGGCTGATGCTTGAGCCGGCGGGCCTGGTCGGGCGTGAGCAGCAGCGGCGCGGCCTTTTTGCTGCCGCGCCGGCTGATCGGCCGCTGCTGATCCAGGCGCTCGGCCTCGTGGCGCCGGTAGCTTGGAATGGATCCGATCAGCAGATGCTCGGTGTGAGGGATGGCTCCGGCTCGAAAGGCCAGCCTGGCGTAGGTCTTCACGGTGGCCAGGCGGATATTGACGGTGCCGACGGCGTAGCCGGCGCTGAGCTGCCAGGCGACAAACCCCTCGACCAGGCTCCACGTGACGCCCTGCCAGGCGGCGGGATCCTCGTCCAGCGCGCCTGGCGGAAAACCCTGTCCCTGGAGATAGGTGCCGAAAAGCGCCAGATCCGTCGTTTGCCGGCGCGTGGTGAGCGGCGCGCGCTGGCTGCGATAGTCGATAAAGACCGCCAGCGCCGCCGCTGTGTTTGTCAGATCGCAGACTGTGGCCAAGGCCGGCAGCGGCCGTGACGCGACCTGATAAGGCGGGTCTGCCCCGTCAGGATCGGCAGCATTACTCATTGGATGCCCCACTCTTAATCCTAATCGGTACCTATTTTAGCACATCTGCCGGCGCCCGCCAGGGCGCGCTCCCCGCCTGCTGCCGTCGGACCTGGTGGTCCCAAGCTTGCCTCAGCCGGGGCTACCAGCCCGCCCCGCGCCGGCGCGGGCCTGATGCAGAAAGGATCGCCCATGGCATATCGCATATTTTGGCGCTGGCCCGCCCGCGCACTCCTCATAACCCTCGCGGGCGTGCTCATGTTCGCCTGCGGCGAGCAGCCCGCAGCCACGGCGGTTCCCGCCAACCATCTCCTCTACGGACACATGCGCCCGGTGCGGCTCTTTGTGATCGACGAGGCTGACGCGATTCGGCTCAAGGCGGAATGCAGCACGGATCACTATCATACCGGGCTTGTGATGCGCTATCAGTATGCGGATGGCGCCGAGGCGCAAACGATCGATGTGCAGCAGGAGGAGTGGTGCAGTCCCGGCGCCCTGATCTACGAGAGCAGCCCCGACGCGGCCCTGCCCCTGGTCGCCGGCCAGGCCATCACGATCCGCGCGACAGTGCAGTATCGCAACGGATCCACGAGCAACATGACGCGGACTTATCGCCGCGACCCGAGCGGGGCGCTGCTGGCCGACCCCTAGGAGGCGGCTTTCTTGCTCACGTCGCTGCGGATCGGTCAGGCTGGGCGTGAGCTGATCAACCTTTAGGCGGTTTCAGGCCAGGCCGCCGCCACCAGCGCCGGCAGCGCGGCGGCGGCGCCGGCTGGGATGGCGAAGCGGGCGTGCTTGGTCAAGGGCGTCGGCTCGGGGTTGATTTCGATCAGCGCGGCGCCCAGGCCCCGGGCGGAGATCGGCAGGCTGGCGGCGGGCGCGACCATGCCCGAGGTGCCGATCGCCAGGAACACATCGCAGTCAAAGGCCGCCTCCTGCGCCCGGCTCAGCAGCTCGCGCGGGAGTGACTCGCCGAACCAGACCACGTCGGGCCGCAGTGGCGCGCCGCACTCCGGGCAGCCCGGCACCGCCGCGCCCTCGTCCCAGCGCTCGAAAGCGTGGCCGTCGCGCGTGCAGAGCGCCCTGTCGATCGTGCCGTGAATCTCCAGCGGGTCGCGCGAGCCGGCCCGGCGGTGCAGCCCGTCGATATTTTGGGTGATGAGGGTGAAGCGCGGCGCCAGCTGTTCGAGCCGCGCCAGCGCCAGGTGGCCGGGGTTGGGCTCGGCCGCCAGCATGGCCCGCCGGCGCTCGCCGTACCAGGCCCAGACCGCTGCCGGGTCGCGGGCGAAGCCCTCGGGCGAGGCGAGCTCGTCGGGGTTGAAGCGCGACCAGAGGCCGGTTTCCGGGTCGCGGAAGGTGGCGATGCCGCTTTCCGCCGACATGCCGGCGCCGGTCAGGGCCGCGATGTGGGTCGCGCCGCGCAGGGCGGCGATGAGCTTATCGCTAAGCCAAGGATGCTCCATGGCGCGCTCCTAGGCGTCCCAGACCGGATCGCCGGTCAGGATGCGCTGGATCTGCTGCGGGAAACGCTCGTAGGCGATCGGCTTGCCGATGAAGCCGTCAAAGCCGGCGGTGCGGCACTCTTGCAGGCTGCGGGCGGTGGTGTTGGCGGTCCAGGCCACGATCTTGGTGCCCGCCAGCTCGGGGATGCCCTGGAGCTTTTCAAGGACGGTGAAACCGCTTTCGCGGGGAATTTGCAAATCGAGCAACAAGAGATCGATGGCGCGCAGATGGGGATTGAGCGCGGTTTGGCGCGAGTCGTGGAACCATTTGAGAAACATGGCGCCCGAGGCCCAGCCGCCGACGATCGAGGCCCCGACCTTGTGGCGGAGAATCAGCTTGGCGACTTCCAGATTATCGCTGCTATCTTCGATAATCGCGACTTTGATCGCTGGCATAGACATTGGCCCTCCTCAACACAGCGGCGTCCATCCGGCAATTTTTACTAATTTTTTATATTATACGCAGCCTGTCCAGCCCGTCTATCGAACTATGCTCCTACTTGGGATCCGTATTCCGGCTTAGGCGGACGAACTAGGGCCTGTCGCAGCCCGGCGGGGCGGCGCTCGTTCGCGGGGGCGGCGATTGTTCGGCGGCGGCGGCGGGATTGTCCTTTGACCGAGCCGCCGCCGATCGCTAGACTCCGGTGATGAGTGTCAGCCGTTCCCGTTGCGGGAAGGGCTTTGCAGCAGCGCTGGAGGTTGCCGGTGAGTCGCCGTTTCCACCTTGTCGATGTGTTTCATGAGCAGCCGTTCTCGGGCAATCCGCTGGCGGTGGTGTTCGACGCCGAGGAGCTTTCGACCGACGAGATGCAGCGCATCACGCGCTGGCTTAATCTTTCCGAGACCGCGTTCCTGCTGCCGCCGTCCAGCCCGGAGGCCGACTACCGGGTGCGGATCTTCACCCTGGCCCACGAGCTGCCGTTCGCCGGCCATCCGACGCTGGGCAGCTGCCACGCCTGGCTGGCGAACGGCGGGCAGCCCCGCCGCCCCGGCGAGATCATCCAGGAGTGCGGGGCGGGCCTGGTGCCGATCCGCCGCGACGGCGAGGCGCTGGCCTTCGCCGCGCCGCCGCTGCTGCGGGGCGGCCCGGTCGACGAGGAGCATGTGCTGGAGCTGGCGCGCTTCCTGGGGATCGAGCGCTCGCTGATCCGCGACGCGCAGTGGGCCGACAACGGGCCGGGCTGGGCGGTCCTGCTGCTTGATTCGGCGGAGGCGGTGCTGGCGCTCAAGCCGCCGCGCGACTATCCGCGCCGGATCGACCTGGGCGTGGTCGGCCCGTATCCGCCGGGCGGGCCGCTCGCCTTCGAGCTGCGGGCTTTTTTCAGCGACCACACCGGCGGCGTGACCGAGGATCCGGTGACGGGCAGCCTGAACGCGGCGGTGGCGCAGTGGCTGCTGGCGAGCGGACGGGCCGCCGCGCCCTACGTCGCCTCGCAGGGGACGCAGCTGCAGCGCAGCGGGCGGATTTTCATCAGCCAGGACGCGGCGGGGGCGGTGTGGGTCGGCGGCAGGACCGCGACCCTGGTCGCCGGCGAGCTGGCGGCGGACT
>DASWWB010000426.1:0-2500 GCA_036406115.1 Herpetosiphonaceae bacterium | reverse complement strand
ATGGCGACCCGCAGGCCGATGTGCTTGTCGGCGTAGGACGGCCGGTCCTCGAAGTGGCGGTAGGCGGCGCGGGCGACAAACGGATTGCTGCCCCACCAGCCGCCCTTCTCGACTTTGACCGCGCCGGTCGCCGGGCCGGGCGGATCGTCGCGCACGCCGGCTTGGTAGTAGGCCGGGTCGAGCCAATCATTGACCCACTCCATCACGTTGCCGGACATATCGTGGGCCCCGACCCAGGAGGCCCCGGCGGGATACGAGCCGACGGCGACGGTGCCGGTGCTGCTCAGCACGTTGGTGTTGGCGCTGACGAACGCATCGCCCCACGGGTAGATCCGCGATTCGGGGCCGCGGGCGGCGTACTCCCACTGGGCCTCGCTCGGCAGCGCGCCGCCGCGCCAGCGGGCGTAGGCGTCGGCCTCGTACCAGGTGACGCAGGCCCGCGGCTGGTCGGGCTCCGCGCTTTGGCATTTGGCCGGCAGCGTGCGCATCTTGCCCCGCCAGCGCCAGCCGTCGGGCGACCACAGCTCCTCGTCCTCGTAGCCGCCGGCGGCGACGAAGCCCTGCCAGGCGGCGTTGGTGACCTCGAACTGATCGATCCAAAACCCGCTCGTGAGGCAGACCTCGTGGCGGGGCTGCTCGCTGGGCAGCTCCTTCGCCGCCCAGGCCGGGATCTCGCCGGTGACGGTCGCCGGGTCGGTGCCCATCATAAAGCAGCCCGGCCCGACCCAGACCTGGGCGATGCCATATGGGTCGGTCCGCTGGTCGCCGGCTCTCAGCTCGGCGTTCGGCGTCGGCGTGGGCGAAGGGCCTGCCGTGGCGGGGAGCGGCGTCACCGATCCAGCGATCGTCGGGTTTTGGGCGGTCGTTCCGCCGCAGGCCGCGAGCAGCCACAGCAGCGCCAGCCCGCCCATCAATTGGCGTCGCATCGTTCATCCTCCTTGCGTAGCGTTCCGCCGCAGCATAACCCGGCGCGGCGGGCGGCGCACCACTCGGAGGGGTGATTGGGATTCAGGGATCAGGGGCCAGGGGGCAGGGATCAGGACAAGTGTGACAGGAACCACGCTGCCCATCGACGTTGGCGCCGCGAAAAGCTGTCGGCAGCGCCCGCATTTCCGGCGTCCGGCCTGACCCCTGATCCCTGACCCCTGAATCGCTACCCCGGGATCAGCCGCCGCCCGTGGGCGATGGCCAGGGCGCGGGTGCGGCTGCCGGCGCCGAGCTTGGCGTAGATGTTTTTGAGGTGGCTCTTGACGGTGTTGAGCGAGACCGTCAGCAGCTCGGCGATTTCCTGATTGGAGCGGCCGGCGGCCAGCAGCTGGAGCACCTCGCGCTCGCGGGGGCTGAGCGCCTCGGGCTCCTCGGGGTCGGGCTCGCCGCCCAGCGTGTGCTTGCGTTCGGCGGCGGCGAGGATGCGCCGGATGGCCTCCTGGGGCGCGGAGCCGCGGCGGCTGGCGGTGCGGAGCAGGGCGAGCATCGGCGGGCCCAGGTCGGCGAACAGCCGGACATAGCCCTCGGGGGCGGCCAGATCGAGGGCGCGGCGCAGCGGCGCCTGGGCCGGAGCCCCCCAGCGGGCGCCGGGCTGGCGCGCCTCGCAGCTCAGCGCCTGGAGCAGCAGAATCTCGATCACGATCGGCGCGCGGCCGGCGGCCTCGGCCCGGGGCAGCATTGCGGCGAGGATGGCGTCGGCCTCGTCGATCGCTGCCGGCGACCCGTCGGCGCCGAGCAGCGCGCGGGCCATGGTCAGATCCTCGATATCGTAGAGGTTCGCCTCGGGGAAGGCGTGCTGGTGGCGGCGGTAGCCGAGCGCCCAGCGCCGGGCGTCGTCGCGGCGGCCCTGGAGCAGCGCCAGTCGGGTCTGCCAGGAGGTGGCCCAGATCAGCGCGCCGGGGTGCGCCATGGAGCGGGCCAGCTCGACCGCCCGCTCCATGGTCGCCCAGGCCTCCGCCGGCCGGTCCAACGCATGCTGGGTGAGCGCCAGATTGATCAAGGAGTTGCGGGCGGTGGCCGGCGCCTCGATTTTGGCGGCGTGCCCCAGCGACTGCTCGAACAGCTCGCGGGCGGCGGTCAGATCGTTCCACTCGCGCAAGATCTGGCCCAGGCCGCCGCAGGCGATTGCGGCGCGGGCGTGGTCGTGGGCGGCGCTGGCGCTGGCGATCAGCTCGCGGTAGAGCGCCGCAGCCTCGTGCAGCCAGCCCTGCATCAGCCGCAGCGAGGTGCCCTCCAGCTGGAGCGCCAGCCGGATGGCGCGGGCGTCGCGGCTGCGGGTGCGGCGATCGGCCTGGCGCGGGATCCGGGCCTCCAGCAGCTCCTGCTGAATCCATGCCTCGGCAAGCGCTTCTTCGGCGGCGAAGGTGTCGCCGCTATAGAGGTAGCCGGCGCAGAGATTGCGGGCGGCGATGCTGCGCAGCAAATGGGCCTCGGCGGGCAGTCCGGCCAGTGCGGCGTGCGACAGCTCGCGGGCGGCCGCCAGATCGCCGCGCCGGCGGGCGAGGCTGGCGCG
>DASWWB010000425.1:0-2342 GCA_036406115.1 Herpetosiphonaceae bacterium | reverse complement strand
GAGCGGCTGGGTCGCGCCGGCCGGCGCCAGGTCGCCATGCTCGCGGATCAGCGCGCTGATCTGCGTGGCCGCCGGGGTTCCGTCAGCCTGGAGGGCCAGCACCGCGAGGCTGCGCCGGCCGCCGCTGTGAATCTCGTTGATTGCCAGGCTGATTTGCTCCGCGCCGGCCGCCGGGAGCAGCAGGCTGCCGCGTCGGATGCGCGGCAAGCCGTTCTCCTGGGTCAGCAGCAGGGCGCTGATCTCGACCTGGGCTGCCCCGGCTGGCATGGCCCAGTCGATGAATTCGCCGGCCTGCCAGGGCCTGGTCAGCGAGCGGAGCGCCGCGCCATCGTTCCAGACCAGATGCAGGGTGCCTTGGCGGGCGGTGGTGCGCGGCAGCAGCAGGAGCGCGGCGCCGCCCGCCGGCCGCTCCTGCTCGGCCGTCAGCGCCAGCTCGGCGTCCGGCACCGCGAGCCAGCCAGCGAAGCCCGGCGCCGCCGCCCAGATCGTCAGCGGCTCGCTCTCGGCGGCGCCGGAGCGCAGGCTGATGCGCGTTTCGCCGCTGGAGCGGACCCGCCAGCTGAAATTGAGCGTGCCGGAGACCGTCGTCGTGCGGCGCAGGCGCTCGCTGGCGCCGTTCGTTTCAATCGTGATGTCGATCGGCGTCGCGCCCGGCAGGCGCCCGTCGCCGCGCGCGACAGTGGCGGAGAGCGCGACGGTTTGGCCGGGCCGCGCCAGCAGCTGGCCGGCGGCGAGGCGCAGCGTCAGCTCGGGCTGGATTGCGATTTGGTGGCTGCGCTGCCCGGCCTGGCTGCGCGCCTGGATCGTCACGGGGCCGTCGGGCAGCGCCAGGCTGATCGCCAGCTGCCCGGCGGCGTCGGCGCTGCCGGCTCCCGTCTGGAACGGCTGGCCGTCTGCGTCCAGCGCCGCCCACTCGATGCTCCGCCCGGCGTCGGCCCTGCCGGATGAAGTGCGGGCGGTGATCACGGCCTCGATTGTGGCGCCGGCCTGGGCGACGGCCGGCGCTTCGATCGCCAGCAGCGGGCTGGGCGCGGCGCCGATCGCCAGCGGCAGCGACCCGATCTCGGCGCCGGCGAAACGCAGCCGCAGCAGATAGGCGCCGGCGGTGAGCGAGGGGCGCAGGGCCAGGGTGGCGGAGAAAGCGCCGGCGGCGTCAAGCTCGGCGGGAGCGGCAGCGGCCACCTGCTGGCTGTCGGCGGCCGCCAGCTCCAGGCTCAGCGGCGCGCGGGCGGCGCCGTCTTGGCGGATGAGCTGGCCGGCGGCGCGCAGCTGGTCGCCTGGCAGATAGACATTGCGGTCGGTCAGGATCCAGGCCAGGCTGGCCGGCGGTGGCGGCTCTGGCGGGACCAGCCTGGCGGCGAGCGGAGCCTCGTCGGGCCCGGCCAGGACGATGATCTGGCCGCGGCCGGCGGGGAGGGCCGGGCTCCAGGCGCCATCGGCGTCGGTGCGGCCCTGGGCGATCTGCGAGCCGCCGCGCAGCAGAGTCAGCTCCAGGTCGGCGGCCGGCGTCCCGCGCTGGGCGTCGGTGACCCAGATGTGGGCGGCGCTGGCGCTGGCGACGGTTTGGGCGGCGTAGGGGCTGATCAGCGCGATATGCTGGAGCCGCTGGCCGCCGGGCAGCCCGGTCACTGTCAGCAGATAGCCGCCGGCGGGAGCGGTTGCAAGCTCGGGCAGCGCGATCGCGCTTTGGATCTCGTCGTCGAGCGGCCCGCCGTGGTCGATCCGCCAGGAGCGGAGCGCGACGAGCTGGAGCCGGTCGGCGCCTGTGGCCGGCGCCGCCAACAGCGTGCCGAGCTGCGCCCGGTCGAGCGGATAGAGATTGAGCGCCGCCTGGGCCAGCCCCGACCACGCCAGGCTGATTTGCGGCGTCGTCCCCGGCCGCCAGAGCGAGAAATCGCCGGCTGGCGCCGCGATTCGCATGGCCGGCCGGCGGCCCGAGATCGTGAATGGCAGCTCGATCAGCGGCTGGTCGGCGGGCTTGATCGTCAGGGTGTAGGTGGCGCCGGCCTGGAAGCCGCCGCGGATGCGCAGCTGGTCGCCGCTGGCCTCGCTCACCAGATCCGCGACGGGCGGCGCGATGCTGACCGCCTGGGCGATCGCCGGGTCGGGCGGCCTGGTGAAGATCACGCGCAGCTCGTCGGTGGGGGCGATGCTGCCGTTGCGTCCCGGCACGGTGCCGACCACCGCCACGCCGGCGCGGGTTTGCCAGCCCCAGCGCTGGGCCTCGGTCGCCGGGCCGGCGAGGGTCGCGGTGTAGGCGGCGCCGGCGCGCCAGGGCTGGTCCGGCTGGAACAGCAGCGTGGTGCTGGGCGGCCAGTCGGCGCCGGGCCGGGCCGTCCAGG
>DASWWB010000424.1:0-1736 GCA_036406115.1 Herpetosiphonaceae bacterium | reverse complement strand
GCGCCGGCTGTCGGGAGGATGAACTGCTATGTCCGCACCAACCATCGCTGCCGGGGACTCGCTGGGCGCCGCGCCGTCGCGCCGCCGCCAGGCCGCCCTGGCCCTGGGCGATTGCGCGGTCTTCGGCCTGTTCGCGCTGATCGGCCGCCGCTCGCACGGCGATGCGGCCCCGATCGTCGACATCGCCCGCATCGCCGCGCCCTTTGCGATCGCCTGGCTGGCGACGGCGCCGTGGGCCGGGCTGTATCGCGAACCGCTGATCCGCGAGCCGCGCCGGGCCGCCGGCCGCGCCGCGCTGGCTTGGCTGGCGGCGGGGCCGATCGGCCTGGCCCTGCGCAGCCTGGTTTTCGGCAGCGAATTCAAGCCGACGTTCGCGATCACGACGATGCTTTTCAACCTCCTGCTGCTGCTGGGCTGGCGCGCGGGCGCGGCGGCGCTGCTCCGGCGCCGCGCTGACTGAGAGGCGCCCATGCAGCTTCCCCCATCGCCCTATTTCAATCTCCAGCCGGTGGCGGACGGCGCCTGGGCGGCGCTGGCCCGCGAGGGCGCCGGCGCCTGGAGCAACGCCGGGATCGTCGATCTGGGCGGCGAGGCCCTGGTGATCGACACCTTCTTCACCCCTGTCGCCGGCGCTGGGCTCCGGAACGCCGCCGAAGCGCTGGTCGGCGGGCCGGTGCGTTATGTGGTCAACACGCACCGCCACAGCGACCACGTGCTGGGCAATCAGGCGTTCCGCGACGTGCCGGTGATCGGCACCGCCGCCACCAGGCGGCTGATCGCCAGCGAGACCACCGAATTCGTCGCCAATGTGCGAGCCAAGCCAGCGTTCCTTGATTTCATGGCGCAGCAGGCGGCGATCGAGGAGAATCCGGTCCGGCGCGACGATATCATGTCGTTCCTGGGCGAGCTGCGGGCGCTGCTGGCGGACATGCCCGCCGAGCCGCTGGTGCTGCCGAGCGTGATTTGCGACGGGCCGCTGACGATCCACGGCGCCCGCCGCTCGGCGCAGTTCCTGCCGCTCGGCGCGGCCCACTCGCCTGATGACGCGGCGGTCTATCTGCCGGCGGAGCGGGTGCTGTTCGCCGGCGATCTGGCGCAGGTCGGCTTTAATTCCAAGTTCAGCGACGGCGATCCCGAGGGCTGGCTGCGGGCCCTGGATCAGCTCGCGGGCATGGCGATCGACCATGTGGTGCCGGGCCATGGCACGGTGGGCGCGGCGGCGGATCTCGCCGCGATGCGAACCTACATCACCGATCTCAAGCAGCTCGCGGCGACCGTCGATCCCGCCGCCAAGGAGCCGCCGGCTATCCCCGAGCGCTATGCCGCCTGGCACTCGCCGAACGTGTTTATTGAGAATCTGCGCTTTTTCGCAGCGCGCAACGCCAAGAGCGCCCGGCGCAACTAGGCGCCCGCGCAAAAACGCCGGCCGCCGGAATTTCCCGGCGGCCGGCGTTTTGAGTGAGCGCCCGGCGCTATTTTTTGCGGCCGAAGAAGCCGCGTTTCTTCGGCTCCTCGTCCAGCTCGGCGCGCAGGGCGCTGAAATCCTGGGCCGGCGGCGCCTGGCGGCGCTCGCCGAGGTCGCGGACGCCGTCCTGGGGCGGCGCGGGGCTATCAAGCAGCCACTCGGGCAGCGCCACGGTGGCGGCTGGCGCCGGCTGTTCGACGCCCGGAGCGCTGCCGGCCGGCTCGGCGTCGGCGCGCAGCCAATCGGGGATCGTCGGCGTGTTGGCGGGCGG
>DASWWB010000423.1:0-4182 GCA_036406115.1 Herpetosiphonaceae bacterium | reverse complement strand
CAGGGCGGGCCGCGCCGGGGGCCGGGGCCGTCCCAGCCGCGCTCCTCGCCCTCAGGCCCTTCCTCCTCCCACTCCCCGCCGCGCCCCCAGCGCTCGCGCGCCGCGCGCAGCGCCTCGGGGCCGCCCCAATCGCCGCGCCGTCCCCGCCGTCCGCCAAATCGTCGAAAAAACATGCTGTCCTCCTTGTATCGATATATCGCCTTGTATCGTTATACACCAATAGCGATATATCGTGTATGAGAATCAGATTAATAACGACTGCCTGGCGATATATCGCTTTCGCTTCATGCCCTGCTGCTTGACAAGCCGGCGGCCATGATTATCATGATGAATGAATTATTCATTCATTTGGAGGCAATGATGGGCGAACCCGAACCCGAGGCGGGCGATCCGCGCCAGGCGCAGCGGGCCAACATCCTGGCCGGCGCGCGGCTGGCCTTCGCCCGCAAAGGCGCGGCGGCGACGATGGCGGATGTCGCGGCGGCGGCGGGGGTCAGCCAGGGCCTGGCCTACCGCTACTTCGATGGCAAGGAGGCGATCTATCGCGAGCTGGTGGAGCAGGCGCTGGCGGAGGCTGGCAACGCGGCGGCGGCGCCGCCTGAGGCCGCGACGCCGGGCCAGCGGCTGGCGCTGCTGGTCGCCGGGCTGCTGGAGTACCGCCGCGATCACCCGGAGACGTTCCAGCTGCTGGATCAGGCGCTGGGGGCGGATGGGGCCCCCGCTGGCTTGATCGAATCGATCCGCGCCCGCCGCGCAGCGTTCGCCAGCGACTTCCGCGCGCTGATCGTCGCGGGCCAGGCCAGCGGCGAGGTGGCGCCCGGCGACCCCGACCAGCTCGCGCTGGCGGTCACCGCCGCGCTGGACGGGCTGGCCCGGGTGGCGCTGCGCGATCCGGCCCGCTTCAAGCTTATCTGCCCGGACCCGGCGATTTTGCTGCGGATGCTCCTGCCGGAACGCTGAATCACATTGATATGAAAGGCTCACGCGATGCGAGGCAAAGGCATTAACTACGACACCGGCTTTTTCCACAAATCATTCAGCCGCGACTTCGATCCGGCGGTCGTCGGGCGGGAATTGCAGATTATCCGCGAGGATTTGCACTGCACGGCGGTGCGGATCACCGGCGGCGATCCGGATCGGCTGGAGCAGGCGGCGCTGCTGGCGGCCGCTGCGGGCCTGGAGGTGTGGTTCTCGCCGTTCACCTGCAACCTCGATCCCGAGGAGATGCTCGATCTGCTCGCCGACTGCGCCGGGCGCGCCGAGCGGCTGCGGCAGTCCGGCGCCGAGGTGGTCCTGGTGCTGGGCGCCGAGATCAGCCTGCTCAACAACGGCTTCATGCCGGGCGCGACGATTTCCGAGCGGATCAAGCTGCTCACCAACCCGCCGCAGCTGCGGGCGGCGATCGCGGTGGTTCCGCCGCTGATCAACGCCTTCCTGGGCCGGGCGGCGGCGCGGGTCCGCGCGCATTTCGGCGGCAAGATCACCTACGCCGCGATGCCGTTCGAGCAGGTCGACTGGGCGCCGTTCGACATCATCTCGCTGGATATGTACCGCACTGCGGCGGTCGCCGAGCAGTTCCCGGGGGCGATGCGGACGCTGGCGGCCCAGGACAAGCCCGTCGCCATCACCGAGTTCGGCGCGGTCACCTTTCGCGGCGGGGCGGCGCTCGGCGCCAACGCCATCGACGCAGTGGCCTGGGACGATGAGACCGGCAAACCGACCGGGCTCAACGGCGATTTTGTCCGCGACGAGGCCGAGCAGGCCGCCGAGGTCGGCGAGCTGCTGGCGATCTTCGACGAGGCCGGCATCGACAGCGCCTTTGTCTTCACCTTCGTCCAGTACGCGCTGGTCCACCGCCCCGACGGGGGGCCGGACCTCGACATGGCCGCGTACAGCATCGTCAAAACCTACGAGGACCGGCGCGGCGCGACCTACCCCGACATGGCCTGGGAGCCCAAGGCCGCCTTCGCCGCCGTGGCCGCGGCCTACCGCCCCTAAACGCCGCCGGCTGACAGCCCGCATCCTTGCGATGAATCGGCCTGCTCCCCGCGCAGCCAGACGCACCGCCATTAAACACAGCCGGCGGATGGGACAGAACATCCCATCCGCCGGCTGTGTCACGATTGGCAGTGCCTTTGGCTGCGCTCCCTGACAGCTGATAGCTGATAGCTGAAACTCTGCCTAGAGCTGGTGCCTGGCGGTCGCCGGGCTGCCGTCCGAGCCGGTCAGCGCGGCGCGGATCTGGCCGTCGCCGCCGAGCGTGACCGTGGCCGTGACCCAGGGCGGGTTGGCGCGGGTCCGCAGCTCGCGGAGCGCGAAGAACAGCTGGTAATCGACGGGGAAGCCGCGCTCCTGGCCGGCGGCGAGGTAGCGGCCGGCGAGCAGGCCGTGGTCGTCGGCGTGCAGCTCGGCGGACACCCAGGCCTCCTGCCAGGGCTCGCTGATCGCGGCCTGGATCAGGCCGCCGACCGCCTGGTAGAGCTGGGCCTCGGTCGCGTCGGACAGATCGTAGGCCGCGCCGTTGTGGTAGTGGAAAGCGTGATAGAAGGGCAGCCCGTCGACGGTGTAGCTGGCGCCCAGCACGATCGGCCGGCGGTCGGCGTCGGGCAGATTGACCACCTGGAGCTTGAGATCGACAGTTTTGCCTGCGCGCTGCTCGGCGTCGAGGGCCTGCTCGAACTGGCGCCAGGCCTCGGCGTTGATCTCGGTCGGGTTGAAGGGCCGCGCGCCGGCCGGCGGCGCCAGCTTGCGGCTGACGACGCTGAAGTACGACACCTCGTACCCGGCGCCCAGCTCGCCCTGGAGCCGCTGCCAGAGCTGGCGGCCCTGCGCGTCGAAGGCGGCCTCGGCCTTGGGCGAGGCGAAGGCGGCGGCGGCGGGGTCGTCCTCGTCGAAAATGGCGTCGTACTCGTCGGACCAGGCGCTGAGCGCGGCGGCCAGCTCGGCGCTGATCGGCAGCTCCTCGGGGTCGATGTCGCCGAACGTGACATCATCGTTCCACCAGACCGGATAGGCGTGGTAGTCCGGCATCAATTTGATTTTCTGCATACCTATTCCATCTATTTCAGATGCGAGCGGCGCTGCTGGCGCGTCTCGCGGGGATCAGATTCGCGCGGCGGCTACGGCAGCGGCTTGACCTTGCTGATCGGGCCGGCGCCGACAATGAAGCCGTTGTTGCCGATCGAGATGCCGATGTTGTGCTTCTGGCCGTTGTACGTCATCTCGTAGACCGGGCGCATGCGGCTCGGCTTGCCCGAGTAGCCGACGATCTTGCCGTCCTGCAAGCCCTTCATCAGGAAATCGGGAATATCCTCGACCGGGATGCCTTTGTTGACGAGATCGTGGGCGTGCTCGCCGAGGACGTGCTTGAAGCCGGCTTTTTCGCCGCCGGTCTCCAGGAAGGCGATCATCTGCTTGCGCGTGCCGTCCGCCAGCATGACATCGGCGCGGGTGGCGGCGATGACATTGTTGGGATCGAACTTGACGCCCTGCTCGGACAGCTCCTTGAGCAGCGCCGGATCGGGCTTGCCGTTGCGCAGGGCGTTGGCCGAGATATCATCGACCTGGCGCAGGAAATCGTCGGAGCCCTTCTGGGCCAGCTCGACCGCGCCGCGCTCGGCGATCTCCTCGGCGCCCTCCTTGAGCGCGCGCTCGGCGCCCTCCTCGACGACCTCCTCGACAATCTCTTTGCCGGCCTTGACGCCCCATTTGCCGAGCTTGCCGGCGTCGCCCACGATCGGAATCATCGCGGCGGCCGAGATGCCTGCCTCCAGGTAGCGGCCCTCGGCAAGGTAGATCAGGGCGTTGGCGCCGTCGGCGATCTCGCCGAAGCCCGGGATGAAGCCCAGCACGTCGAGCCCGCCGTGGACCCACTCGCCGATGCTGTTCCACAAGCCGCCGCCGCCGCCGCCGCCGCCGCCACCGCCGCCGCCGCCGCCGCCGCCAGCGGCGACATTGCCGTCGATCGCCCAATCCTTGAACAGCGCCGCCGCCTCTTCTTCGGCGGCGGCCAAAATCTCACTGACCTGGAGCGTCACATCCTGCGCGGCGCTGAAGGCCTCCTCCATCCGCGTGATCGCGGGGAACAGCTCGCCTGTCATCTCGCCGAAAAACGCCTGGGCCGCGTCGCCGACCCACTGGCCGCCCTCGAGCGGCTTGTAGGCGGCCCTGATCTGGTCCCGC
>DASWWB010000422.1:0-3474 GCA_036406115.1 Herpetosiphonaceae bacterium | reverse complement strand
CCCGGCCATGCCGAGCGCGGGGGCCAGGCGGATTCGACGGGTCGTTTCCATGCGTCGTTCTCCTAAAGCGGCGGCGGGCAGCCGCGCATCGTAGATTGCATCGAAGGTGGCGCGCAGCCCACGCTCCAGGCGGCGGAGCTGCTCCAGCTCGGCGCGCAGCCCGGCGTCGCGCTCCAGGGCGGCGGCCACGCGCTCGCGCTCGGCGGCGCTCAGCGCATCGTTCAGATAATCCAGCAGCGTTTCCCGGGAAATCGTCATTCCATCCCCCCGTCCGGCGCGGGCGCGAGATCGCCCAGGGCGGCGCGCAGCTGCGCGTTGGCGGCGTGAAGCCGGGAGCGGACCGTGCCGACCGGGCAGCCCAGCGCCTCGGCGATCTGCTCGTAGCTCAAATCATGGAAGTAGCGCAGCACGACGGCGGCGCGCAGCTTGAGCGACAGGCCGCCGACCGCCTGCCAGATCCGCCGCTGCTCCTCGCCGCGCAGCGCTGCCTGGAGCGGCGGCGGCTCGGCGGATCCGCCCTGGGCGCCGCCCAGCAGCCAGCGCGCCAGCCGGCGCCGCGCGTTCAGGCAGCGGTTGACAGTGATCCGGTGGAGCCAGGTGGTCCAGGCGCCGCGCGCCGGATCGTAGTCGCCCAGCCGCTGCCCGACGTGCAGCCAGACATCCTGGGCCACGTCCTCGGCCTGCATCCAATCGCCCAGCACCAGATAGGCTGTCCGCAGCACCAGGGCGTTGTAACGGGCGAATAGCTGCTCGACGCTTTCGCCGCCGGCGGCGCGCTCGGGTTGTGCCATCAGCGTCCGTTTCATCATTGCCATCCATCCTCGCGAGTGATTCGCCACACTGTACACGCGGGGCGGGGGTTAAGTTCGGTTTTTAGGTATCAGGTGTCAGCTGTCAGCTGTCAGGGGATTGCCTGTCGTCAATCGCGCAAACGACGGCTTATCGCGACGCAGGGGGTCAGGTTTCGCCGCCGCATCTCGGCAGCGCTTCTGATAGCTGACAGCTAACAGCTGATAGCTCTACCCCCGTTTGCATTTCCCCCCATCCGTGTGACAATAGCCGCGCCTGAAATCTACTTCGATGGCGGAGGAAGACATGGACTCACCCACAGAGCTGCCCCAGGAGCTGGTCGAGCAGTTTGTGATCGCGGCCCACGGCGACCTCGGGCGCGTGCAGGAGCTGTACGCCGTGCATCCGGGCCTGCTCGACGCCACCTGGCAGAAGCTTGACGAGACGGCAATCCAGGCGGCGGGCCACACCGGGCAGCGCCGGATCGCCGAGTTCCTGCTGGCAGAGGGCGCGCCGCTCAACGTCTACGCTGCGGCGATGCTCGGCCTGCGCGACCGGGTCGCGGCGTTCTTGGAGCGCGAGCCGGCGCTGGCGGCCACGCCGGGCGTGCATGGCATCTCGCTGATGTTCCACGCGGCCATGAGCGGCGATCCGGCGGTCGCCGAGCTGGTGTTGGGCGGCGGCGGTGGCGGATCGATCGACGCGGCGCTGCATGGCGCGGCGCGCTTCGGCCACGCGGCGATGGTCGAGTGGCTGCTCGGCCACGGCGTCGAGGATATCAATGTGCTGAACTTCGAGCATAAGACGCCGCTCCAAGTGGCGCGCAAGCACGGCCACCACGCGGTGGTCGATCTGCTGCTGCGCCACGGCGCGGCCACCGGGGAGGCCTGAGATGTATTTTGACAAAGACCATGAGCTGTTCCGCCAGACCGTCCGCCGCTTCGTCGAGCGCGAGATCAATCCCTTCGTCGAGGAGTGGGAGCACAAGCGCGCCTTCCCCGCCCGCGAGCTGTTCAAGAAGATGGGCGCGATCGGCCTGCTGGGCGTCTCGTACCCCGAGGAGTACGGCGGCGCCGGGCTGGACTATTGGTACAACCTGATCCTGGCCGAGGAGCTGGGCAGGGCCGATTGCGCCGGCGTCCCGATGGCGGTCGCGGTCCACACCGACATGGCCACGCCGGCGCTTGCCGAGCACGGCAGCGAGGAGCTGAAGCAGCGCTTCCTGGTCCCGGCGATCGCCGGCGAGATTGTCACGGCGATCGCGATCAGCGAGCCGGACGCCGGCTCGGACGTGGCCGGGCTGCGCACCCGGGCGGTCGCCGACGGCGACGACTATGTCATCAACGGCTCCAAGATGTGGATCACCAACGGCACCCAGGCCGATGTCGTGGTGGTGCTGGCCCGCACCGGCGAGGGCGGCGGCGCCCGCGACATGTCGCTGCTGGTGGTGCCGACCGACACGCCAGGCTTCGGCGTCAGCAAGAAGCTTGAGAAGCTGGGCAACCACTCCAGCGACACCGCGCTGCTCAGCTTCGACGACGTGCGCGTCCCCCAGGCCAACCGCATCGGCCCCGAGGGCCAGGGCTTCAAGCTCCAGATGCAGCAGTTCCAGAAGGAGCGGCTGTTCGCCTCGGCCATCGCCCACTCCGCCGCCGAGCGCATGGTCCAGCGCACGATCGGCTACTGCCGCGAGCGCAAAGCCTTCGGCCGGCCGCTGATCGACAATCAGTGGATCCATTTCAAGCTCAGCGAGCTGCTGACCGAGCTGGAGGCGCTGCGCCACCTGCTCTACCACGGCACGCGCATGGTCGTGGCCGGGCTAGACGCCACCCGCGAGGTCTCGATGGCCAAGCTCAAGGCCGGCCGGCTGGCCCGCGAGGTCGCCGACACCTGCATCCAGTTCCACGGCGGCATGGGCTATGTCGAGGAATATCCCATGGCCCGCTACTACCGCGACTCGCGCCTGGTCTCGATCGCCGGCGGCGCCGACGAAGTGATGCTCGGCATCATCGCCAAATACGCCGGCATCCTGCCGTCCCGCTAGCGACGGCGGGCTCGGCGCCGGGCGGATTCGGCTGCTCGCCGCAGCCAATCCGCCCATCCCCCCTCGCATCCCCCCTCGCATCCCCCGGGCCATCCCCCGATTCCCCCCTAAATCCTAAAAAACAATTGACAGAATGTAAGCAAACCGCTATGCTACGGCAGAACCTCTATCCCTCGGACAGTACGAACGGATACACAACGCGCCACCTGAACAATCCAGGTAGTACTTAAGGGTTAGCTCGTTTTCTGGGGAAACGCGGATGAGGCTGGCTGGGTCATCTTTTTACCAGCGCCCGTCCCTATCCTCTACCGGCGGAACGCCATCCGGCGATGGCAGCGGCATTTTTACTCACCAATGCAAAGGGGGGTACAAGGACAATGGCAGCACCTATCGTACAGGCCCAATATGATGAACTGGAGCAGCTCGCCCAGCGGCTCATGCAGCAGTCCGAACAGACGAATGAGCTGATGAATCAGGTCAAGCAGGCGATGCGGCCGCTGGAGGGCAGCTGGATCGGCGACGCCTCCGAGGCGTTCAAATCCGAAATGGGCGGCGACGTGCTGCCGGCGGTCACTCGGCTGATCGAGCTGTTCAGCGCCAGCAGCCAGGCCACCACCCAGATCAAAGGCATTCTGGAGAAC
>DASWWB010000421.1:0-2586 GCA_036406115.1 Herpetosiphonaceae bacterium | reverse complement strand
CCGGCGGCCGGCAGCTGGCCGAGCTGGCGCAGGGCGTTGATCCGCGCCTCGGTCATCACCAGCATGCCCAGCGAAATGATTGTGTGCATCCGTTCCAGCCACCAGGCCAGCGCCTGCGGCTCCTGCTCCAGCCGCTGCTTGAGCTGGCTGGTCATCACGTGGGTCGAGAGATTGGTCACCAGCATGCTGTGGACCGGCGAGATGCCCTGGCGGGCGCGCTGGAACGCCACCTCGCGCCAGTAGTTGGCGTAGGCGCTGGTCGTGCCGCGCTCCAGATCCACGCCCAGCGAGTGGATGGCGTTGTACAGCGCCCGCTGGACATGCGGCCGCGGCAGTGTCTCGTAAACCGGGATGTGGGTGGTGACGATCTCCGCCGAGACTTGCTCGACGAAATCGGGCAAAAGGCGCTGGAAGGCGCTGATAACCTGCTGCATGGGCGACCCCCGGCGGTGGAGCGGCGCGCCGCGCGGCGCGCGATGGTAACGTCGTCGTTAACCTATTATAACCCTTTCCTGCTCACAGGCGGATCGGCTGGTAGGCTTTGGCGGCGGCCAAAATCTCCGCCGGCGTCAGGTTCGCCCAGAAAATCAGGTCGCTGATCGCAGGATGGGGCAGGTTGCGAACGAGGAACTCAAGCCAATAATCTATCTCCGCCTCGCCGCGCTCGCAGCCGGCGACCAAGGCGATGATCTCCAGCAGCTCTTCGTCGCTCACATCGGCGACGCGCACCGGATCCGGCAGCAGGGCGCGCTCGGCAAAGACAGCGACATCGCCGTCGTGGCAGGGCTCGACAATCTCTTGCAGCGCATAGCCGCGGCCGGTCAGGCGGTTGAGCGCGGCGAGCGCCGCCGACGGGTCCTGGCCCGCGAAATGGTCGTGGAGGATCTCACCGACCAGCGCCGCCGCCTCGGCCAGGCGCTCGGGCGCGACCGGCGGCGGCAGCAGCTCGGGGCGGATGGGCATCGCGGGCTCCTTTCAAGCGCTGCGCTGTCAGGTGAACATCGCCTGGCGCAGCGCGACAAACAGCTGCTGGCTCTGCTCGCGCACGCGGTCCACGCGCGGCCCCACGCCCCCCACGCAGAGCAGGAAATCGCCAAGCATGCCTGGCCGCCGGGTCACAATCCTGCTAAACACCAGATCAAAGCGGTCGCCCAGCGGCGACTGGCCGCGGTAGCGTTCGATCCCCAGCACCTCACCGGCCTCCAGCGCGAAGGCCAGTCCGTCGTCCAAGCCGTGCGCCGCCACCCCCGACAGACGCAGCGGGCTGGCGCGGAAGGCGATCTGGCGCGGACGCACATCCAGCGCGCCGTTGGCAAGCATGACCATCGGCATACGGGAGGAGCCAAGCGGCCCCATCGTGCTGACATAGGGCAGATTCTTGGGAAGGTGATAGCGCCCAGTCAGTTTGGCGAACCACGACGCCTGCGCGATGAGCGCCCCGACGCGCTCGACATGCTCGATTGTGCTCACCCAGGCGGGCTCGACGGAAAGCTCGTTCATCAATCTCTCTCGCTAAAAGCGCGGCAATTCCGACTGCGCCGCAGCCCTTCCAGCATACCGCAGACCGGCCGCAGCGCAAGCGCCATGGCCCCCGGTTTGCTCAACCCCGGGCAGACCGGATTTCGATGAAGGAGGGGAACCATGGGCAAGCAAGTGGCGGTGGACGCCGAGGCGGTGCTGAAGACGATCGAGGCCGACGGGGCGCGGGAGGCGCTGCCGAATCTGGCCTACAAGCGGCTGGCGATTGTCAATGTGATCTTTCTGGGGCCGGCGGCGGGCGCGCCGGGGGCGGGCGACCGACAGTGGGTGTTGATCGACGCCGGGCTGCCCGGCACGGCGGGCGCCATCCGAGAGGCCGCCGCGCAGCGCTTCGGCCCGGGGTCGCGGCCGGCGGCGATCATCCTGACCCACGGCCATTTCGACCACGTCGGCGCGCTGCTTGAGCTGGCCGAGACCTGGGATGCGCCGATCTACGCCCACGAGCTGGAGCTGCCTTATCTCAACGGCAGCTCATCTTACCCGCCGCCCGATCCAACTGTCGGCGGAGGCATTATGTCAATGACCTCGCCGCTGTATCCGCGCGGCCCGATCGACGCCGGGGCGCGGCTCCATCAGCTGCCGGCAGACGGCGCCGTGCCGCACATGGCGGACTGGCGCTGGATCGCCACGCCCGGCCACTCGCCGGGCCACATCTCGCTCTGGCGCGAAACCGACCGGACCCTGATCGCCGGCGACGCCTTCATCACCACCCGCCAGGAATCGGCGTTCGCCGTGGCGACCCAGGCGCCGGAGCTGCACGGCCCGCCGATGTACTACACGATGGACTGGGCAGCCGCCGAGCGCTCGGTGGTCCGGCTGGCGGCGCTGGAGCCGGAGCTGGCGCTGACCGGCCACGGCCAGCCGCTGCACGGGCCGGCCATGCGCGAGGCGCTGCACAAGCTCGCCGACCACTTCCCCGATATCGCCGTGCCGGAGCAGGGCCGCTACGTCGGCGAGCCGGCCCGCGCCGACGCCGGCGGCGTCACCTACGTGCCGCCCAAGCCGAGCCAGCCTTAAACCAGAGCGGCGCCCCCCGAGTTCGACTCG
>DASWWB010000420.1:0-7755 GCA_036406115.1 Herpetosiphonaceae bacterium | reverse complement strand
GATCTCGTCCTGCGCGGCCTGGTAGGCGGGGTCGGCGGGGTCGATGTCGGACGGCGCGTCCAGCAGCGTGGCGCGGTGGGGCGGGCCGCCCTCCAGGGCCAGCGCGCAGAAACTATCCCACATGTTGCCCCAGTCCACCGAGCCGTCCTCGGCGTAGCGCATCGGCGCCGAGGCCATCGGGGCTTTTTTGTCGATCACATCAGCCATTGCATGCTCCTCAGCCAAGGACGCCGGCCTGGACCAGGGCGCGGGCGGCCATCGCCAGGCCGATCACCGTCACCACCCCGGCGCTGGCGAGCGGCGCCCAGCGCAGCCCCCGGCGCAGCCCCTGCGCCCGTTCGCCGCCGAAGCGCCCGCCCAGCCGCGCGGTCAGCCTGGCGCCGTAGAGCATCAGCAGGCCGATGCCGGTCATCACGCCGGCCAGCCCGGCGCTGAAGGCCACGATCAATGATACCCCAAGTCCGACCCTGCCGAGCGAGATGGCGCCCAGCAGCACGATCAGCGCCGAGGGGCAGGGCAGCAGCCCGCCGGAGACGCCGAGCGCCAGCAGATTGGACCAGCTTAGCTTGCCGCCGCTGGGCGGCACGTGGACATGGGTGTCGGGGCCGTGCTCGTGGTCCCATCCGTCGCTGTGGTCGTGGTCGGCGACGGCCGGGCCGCGCTTGAGCAGCAGCAGGCGGTGGCGCAGCAGCGAGGCGCCCATCGCCCCCACCAGCAGCCCCGAGAGCAGGCTGAGCCAGGGGTACAGCTGCTCGGGCAGCACGTAGCGCGAGGCGGCCAGCGTGATCAGGCCGAGCGCGAAGACGCCGATCGTGTGGGTGACGGTGACGGTCAGGCCGAGGAACGCCGCGTGGCGCGCGGTGCCGCGGCTGCCCACCAGGTAGGCTGCGACGATGGTCTTGCCGTGGCCCGGCGAGAGCGCGTGGACCGCCCCCAGCCCGGCAGCGGCGAGCAGCGCCAGCAAGATCGCCAGCGGGCTCAGATCCTTGGTCGACAGCAGCGCGGCGAAGGCGTCGTCGCTGCGCGACACCTCGCCCGGCGCCGCCGCCGCCAGGACGCCGCCGGCGCCGGGCGTGATCGTGACGGTGGCGCTGCGTTGGTCGAGCGGCGCCGCCAGCATATCCTCGGGATAGGCTCGCAGTTCGTTGCTCAGATCGGCGGCGCCGGCGGTCGACGAGACCAGATCGACGCCCTGGCCGTTGCGCACGACAATCTCATGCCAGCCCTGATGGGCGGCGTAGTTGGCGTCGGCGTAGGCCAGCGTCGCCTGCTGGCCCGCCGCCAGCTCCGGCAGCTTGGCGCTGAGCCCGAGCTGGACGCGCATGATCGAGAGGCCGCCCTGCCCCGGCAGAATCTCCAGGCGTTGGCTGGCGAGCGTCAGCGGCGCCGGCTGGCCGTCGATCGCCAGGCTCAGACCCGGCAGCAGCTCGGCGGCGGTTTTGGCCAGATAGGCCTCGCGCGCCGCGTCGCTCAGTCCGGCGCCGCCCAGCTCGGACAGCGCCTGGAACGTCGGAATCTCGGCCAGATCGACGACGTAGGTGATCGTCGCGCCGCCGGCGGCCAGCTCCAGCCGGCTGTAGAGATTGATCGTGAAATTGCCCAGCGGATGGGCGGCGGCGGTCCGGGGCAGCAGCAGGGCCAGCACGAGGGCCAGGGCCAGCGCTGCGAGGCGGCGGGCGGCAGATCGGCGCATAGGGTACCTCTAGTTGGCGGGCAGGCTGGCCAGCGTCTGGCGGGCGGCGGCGGCCTGGAGCGGCGAGAAGAACGGATTGAGCGCCAGCGCCTGGCGCAGCAGGTCGCGCGCCCCGGCCGTGTCGCCGGCGCGGAGGGCGATCATGCCGGCGTGGTAGAACAGCGCGGCGTCCTTGGTGCCCAGCTTCCGGGCCTCGGCGATCAGCTTGCTGGCCTCGTCGTGCTGCCCGGCCTGCGACAGCGCCCAGGCCAGCGTTTCGGCGCCCTTGACGCCGGGGCGCTGGGCGTAGGCGGCGCGGGCGCGCGCGACGGCCGCTTGCGGATCGCCATGGTCGGCCAGGAACAGCGCCATCTCCAGGTCAGTCACCATGCCGTTGGCCTGGTTGAGCTGATCGATCGCCGCCACCAGATCGAACTGCTTGCGGGCGGCGGCCTCGTCGCCGGCGGCCAGCTCCATCTCGCCGGCGGCGATGGCGTACTCGGCCAGCGGGAGGCGCTTCAGCACTTGGCCGTACATCAGCCGGGCCTGGTCGAACTCGCCGCGGGCGGCAAGGACGCGGGCCTGGGCGGCCTGGGCGGGGACGAAATCGGCGGCCAGGGAGCCGGCGCGCAGGTATTCGCGCTCGGCGGCGGCCAAATCGCCCGTGTTGAAATACAGATTGCCGAGCTGGACATAGCTCCAGGCGGTGTTTTCGGCCGCCGGGCTGCCGGCGCTGGCCGCCTGGCTCATCGCCTCGATCGCGCCGGGCAGATCGCCGCGCAGCTCGCGCAGGTAGGAGACCCGGCTGTAGGAGCTGAGGTCGGGCCGCAGGTCGACCATTTTCTGGACGGTGTCGAGGGCTTCGTCATATTGCCCCAGCTCGATCTGGGCGTCGCCGACGATGCCGTAGAGCTGGGCGGTGTTGGGATTGACCTCCAGCGCCTCCTGGCCGATCGCCAAGGCCTCGGCGAACTGGTGGCGCGACAGGGCCAGCGAGCCCTTGACCGCCAGCGCGGTCTGATCGCGCGGGTCGCGGCGCAGCGCCTCGGCCACGACGGCGTCGGCCTTAGTGTAGTAGGCGGGGTCGCCGGTCTCGCGGGCGCGCTGGGCGTAGGCCGCGCCGAGCTGGCCGTAGGCGCGCTGGTCGTCGGGGCAGGTTTTGATTCGATCCTGATACCAGGCTAGGGCTTCGGCGCCGGCGGGGAGCGTTTGGGCGCCCTGGCGCAGGGCCGGGGCTGACTGGCAGGTCGCGGCGGCGGTGGTGGGCTCGGCGCCCAGGTTCCCTGCGCGCTGCGCCGCCACGATGGCCAGCGCGGCGATCAGGACGACCGTGGAGACGCGCAGATAGGTCGAACTCCAGAACCAACGCAACATCCGCATGGGCAGGCTCCTGTGGCTAAGGCGGGAGGGCGGGCGCCGGCGACGCTGCCGGCGCCCGTGGGCGGACTTACCGGCCGAGCTCGCGGCTCAGCAGGCCCAGCTGAATGATGTACGCGGTGCCGGCGTTCTCCGGATGGTACTCGAGGCGGGCGCGCTCGAAGTACTGCACCGTGAGCACCTTGCCGGTGGCGGCGTTGGTCTCTTGGATCTGCTCGCTCAGCGGCAGGCCGAACAGCGCGAGCGACTCGGCGTAGGCCTTGCCGTTCTTGCCGTCGAACTCAAGCCCGTGGCTCTGCCAGTACTTGAGGAACTCGCCGCAGACCGAGTGCTTGGTCTCGGCGAAGTAGGCGCAGCCGGCGCCGGCCTTGTCGACCGTCGCGAACGAGCGCCAGTCGACGCCGCGCAGCTCCAGGACTTCGGCGCCCAGGCGGCCGAGCAGCACGTTGTACGGCGCGGCGTTCTGCGGGTGCAGCTCGAAGCGGTTGCGCTCGAACATCTGGCTGACGGTGCCGTTGGCCTGGGCCTCCGAGTTGATCGGATAGCCGAAGACTTCGAGGCCGCCGTGCTTGCGCCAGTAGCGCAGGAACTCGCCGCCGAGCGCGTAGCCGGTCTCGGGGAAGTAGACGGCGCTGTTGTCGGTGCTGGTGTCCGGCAGGGTCGGCGGGACGGGCTGCGGGGCCGGGGCCGGGGCGGGCGCGCCGCCGTCGAGGCCCGGGTGCGGCATGGCGACGTAGGGGAAGCCGGCCATGAAGGCCACGTCGTTGGCGTCGACGCCGTCGCCCAGCTTGTCAGCCAGGGCGTCGGGCTTGAAGTCCGGGTGCAGCAGCGGGTAGACCGCGCCGGCCACCGCCTGGAGGGAGATGTCGGTCACGTCGTCTCCCAGGCGCCGCCCGTTGGGGAAGCCCGAGGTGTCGCCGGCCAGCACGCCCATGCGCGGGCCGTTCTTGCCCGGGATGGCCAGGTTGAGCCGCAGCTCCTCGGACGGGGTCACGTCCGGCGGCATGGTCAGGCCCGGGACGCCGGTCAGGAAGACCGCGACCAGGTCGTCGCGCGGCGTCGGCGGCACGTTGATGTTGTACAGCGCCTTGAACAGGCGGCCGACTTCCGGATCAACCACCGCCGGCAGGAACTGGATGTCGTTCTCCGGCTTGGAGGCGTTGAACAGGTCCTTGGCGCCCACCGGGGCCACCACTTCGTTCACCAGCGGATGGCCGAGGCGCGAGACCTGGACCCAGTCGCCGGAGTAGCTGACCGAGCCGTCGGGCTTGACGACTTTGGTCGACTGGCGGCTGGAGGTCGCCCACACGCCGATGATCGCGGCGGCGGCCTTGGGGTCGCTCGGCGTGCTGCCGTCGCGGGTCACTTTGCTGAAGGGCAGCTGGATGGCGATGGTGTGGGTGTTGTAGCCTTTCAGGCCGTCCACGCCGCCGCCGGCGTTGCCCGGCAGTTTGCGGATCGTCAGCAGATCGAAGACCGCCGCCAGATCGACGAAGAAGGGATCGTCGCGCTGACCGGCGAAGACCTGGCCGCCGCCCGGCAGCTGGGTGACCGCCGCGCTCGCCAGCGCCGCGTAGTTCGGCGTCGACTTCGGCCCGATGTTGACCGGCGGCGACTTCACGTCGCTGGCCACCACCGTCTCATTGCCGCCCTCGACCCGGGTCACAGTGTAGGTCTGGCGGACGTTCCAGTTCGGATCGTCCAGCGACATGATCGGGCCGGTGTTGTAGAGGAAGGTCGCCGGGTTGCGGACGGTCGTCTTGAAGGTGAAGCGGTAGGTGACGTCCGGCTTGGCGTCGGCGTTGTTGTCGATGTGGATCTCGTAGCGCACGTCGTCGCCGAACTTGAAGAAGTTCGGGCCGCCGTAGGGCGCTTCGAGCGGGATCCAGTTGCCGATCAGGGTGACGGTGCCGGGCCGGTCCGGGCTCACGAACGCATAGACATCGGTCGTGTCGGCCTGCGGGTCGGCGCTGATAAGCGGGGCCTCGCGGTGGCTGGAGGCGGTGGTGCGGGGCGCGGCGGTGCCAAAGACGAGTGCGAACAAAGCGGCGAGGAGGAACGCTGTCCCTACGATCTTCTGCATATGTCTGTCATCCTTTCATCACAGCGGAGACATGGGCAACCGGGCGTACGATCGATAGGCCGCTCCTTTCAAATCCGGCGCAGGACCGGCGATCTTGAGGCATGGCGATTAATCAGCGCGCCGCATTGCGAAAAAAGCGGCATGCCTGGGGAATCTGGCGTAGGCGGCGAGCCGTCGGGCCAGGGATCGGTGTTGCGTTCTCGGGAATGCGTTGTTAGGTGCGATGTGATCGCTGATGGAACATGCTAGCTTACGTCAGGGTTGGTGGAGATGGATGCATCGAAAATGGGGAAAGCGGGGAAATTCGCGAAGATGCGTGCCGTGCGTCAGATCCATCGGCGTACCTCCAAGGAGTACAGCGAACTGAACGGCGAACGCGCTGCGGGCGTGGCAGGCGGGGGCGGCGGCATGGGACTTAAGGCGGATAGGACCGGGACCATTGTACCAACCGCCGCGTGGTTGCGCAAGGGGGAGATTCGCGCCCGCCGGAGCGGCGGCCTGGGCGGGCGCGCGGAGTTACTGGTCTTTGGTGATCGTCAGGACAGCGTCGCTGCCGACGATGTCGAAGGCGAAGGTATAGCTGCCCGGCGCCAGCTCTTTCTCGCCGCCGAGATGGTTTTCCGGATAGACCACGGCGTTGTAGCGGGTGCCGGCGTCAGTCAGCAGATCGAATTTGCGGTACTTGGCGAGCATCGGCTCCAGCGCGGCATAGTCGGTGGTCTCGCCGCTGGCGATCGCGCCGTATTCCTCGAGGTGGTTGTTGGGGCCGCCGGCGCCCAGCCAGAAGTTACTCCAATTTTCCTTGCTGTCGTTGCGGATACGGACATTGACCTTGCCGGCGTCGCCGCCGCAGCCAGAGAGTGTCATACAGAGCAGCCCTATCACAATCAGAATGCGTCGCATTTAGCTATCCTGGGTCTCGACCAGTTCGTCGATCGGCGTGGTGGCCAGCTCCTCGATCAAGGCGCTGAGCTGCCCGCCGAACTCCTGGCTATCCGCCAGCTCGTAGCGCACCCGCTCGCCCTCCTGGGGCGTGGCGAGCCAGCCGTAGCCGGGCGCGGCGGTGATGATGCCGAGCAGGCGCATGGTCAGCGCCTTGCCCTGGTAGGTCCGCAGCACCGTGACCATGCCGTAGAGCTGCGGCTGGCGCAAGGTCGCCGCGAAGACATCGGCCGCCTGGGGCGACAGGCCGCGCGACTCAAGCCAGCTGGCGTTGGGATTGCGCTTGGCCTGGTCGACATCCTGGCGCGGCAGGACAAAGGCCAGGTCGTCGCGGCGCTCGGCGGGGAAGTTGGTCGCCGCCACCAGCCGGTCGACCAGCTGGGCTTGCGACTCCAGGGCGTAGATGTGGTACTCGCGGTCCACGATCGCCATTTCGACGATCAGGCCGGGGGTGAGGTAGTGGGCGGCGCCGTGCTGCTGGAGGTTGGCTTCCCACTTGCTGAGCACCACAATCCCGGGATCGGCCATGGTGGCGATGATTTCCATCAGCTGATCGTTGATGTCGTAGTGCTTGGCCTCTTCGTCATACACCAGCCAGCGATCGGCCTCCAGCTGATCGCGGCCTTGCGCCCATTGGCTTTCGCGCAGCGCCGTATCGCGCGGAAAGAGCGCCTGCTCATCGCTGCCGAGCAAGCTCTCGGCGTTGACCAGCGCCAGCAGATACGATAGTTGGGGAGCAGTGAAGACAAGGGGGTAGGCGATCTCACGCGTTTGTGCCATGATCCGATCTCCTTAGTGCGCCAACCGCCGCAAGCCCTGCCTTGGACAGGCGGGCTTGCAGCGGCTGGCTGAGACGATATTCCGTTCTAGAAGAGGTCCCCGAACCAATCTTTCGTTTTGTTCCAACCATCGACAACCGTCTTCTTGGCGTTGCCGGCCCAGGTCGTCACATCGACGACCGCGCCCATGCCGGACCCGGCGGTTTCGGTGGCGAAACGCTCCAGCCGCCCAGCCCCAATTTTATCATTCCAATAGGGGATGCCGGCAGCCTGTCCGGTCAGCGGATTACCGGTCGAGCGGCCTTCGCGGCCCAGGTAATCGTAGCCCGGCCCCTGGTTGTGGTAGTTGTAGAGGTAGCCGGCGGCGTCGTGGACGGCGCCGTGGTAGGCCACGCCGCGGTCGCCCAGGTCAAGCGCGTTGTTGCCGGGGCCGACCAGGCCGCCCGACGGGTTGAGCATCGCGCCGAAGACCGGGTCGATGCCGAAGGCGTCGCCGACCACCTGGCCGTAGCGCAGGTTGCCGCGGCTGCCCATGAAGTCGGGGTGCTTGCCCTGGTCGATCGCCTCGGCGGGGGCGTTGCCGTTCTCGGCGCCGATGCGATTGGACTCTTCGCGCAGCTGGAGGAATTTCTCGTACTGGGCCTGGACCTGGTCGCGGGGCAGGCCGCGGGCTTCGGCGATCGAGTCGAGCGCCTGGCTGACCTGCTGGGGCGACGGGTTGCCGCTGGTGAGGGTTTCCATGGCGCTGTTGAGCGCGGGATTGCCCTCGCCCTTCCAGGTCTTGCCGATCAGCGTATCCATGTATTTTTCTTGGAAGAGCTGATTGGCCGGGATGGCCTGCGGGCCTGCGGCAGTGCCGCCGCCGCCGCCGCCACCACCACCACCACCGCCGCCGCCGCCGC
>DASWWB010000419.1:0-1922 GCA_036406115.1 Herpetosiphonaceae bacterium | reverse complement strand
GGCCGGGCGGCGTCGCGGCTGACAAACAGTCCGGTGGGAACCAGGATCAGGAGCAGGGTGTGAAGCGCGTAGCGGCGGGGCAGGCGGCGCACCGTGGCAGGAATGGATCGCGCAGTGGAAAGAGCCGAGGCTCGGAGCACTCCCGGCAGAGAAGCCAGGCGAGAGTGCGGAAGTTCATGTTCGACAGCACGCTGTTGAAAGTCGTGGAGATCATGGTCAGCCTGGACCAGATCGGGCAAGGACTCTTTGTTGTGCATAAGGTGCTGTGCTACCTTTCTCATGCGCGAACGCACGTTAAAGTTCCTGCTTCCCGCGGCCTAGCAGGCCGTCCGCAGGCATTTTACGTCCGACATAGCGTTTTGCCGTGACGTTGCGATTTCAAGTGTTGCTCAGACTGGATCGGCGTCGCTCATGGTCCGCCGGCAGTTGGTTGGGCAACAATGAGTCTCGTGGCGTGAAGCGTTGACTCAAAGGGTGAGTTTAGAGCGGGACCTGATCGGCGCGTTTACCGCCCGATTGCGGTTTTTGCTCACTGGAGTGCTCTCATAGGACTTCAGTCAACTCGCGGCGGAAGATAACATACATGTCAATCAAATGCAAATATCACCTTGCTCTCAGCTTACCCCTCTCATCTTGTTATCATCTCCATCTCAGTTCTTTTAGAGCTTTGGAAAGGGATATTTTTAGCGGAACACTTCTTGCAATAAACTAAGATTTGGTTAAATCGATGAGAAAACTCTCATCTTTACCATAATGTGAATCTTCACAATCCCCCGAACGCTTGACACTTGTGTTTCAAAAGCTGTTGTTCGGCCTCGCCGCAGGCTGGTGGCGCGCCGGGATTCGCTCGTAGACGGCGACCATCTGGCGGGCGAAGTTGGCCCAGTCGAAAGCCGCCGCCCGGGCCAGCCCGCGCCGCCGGTAGCTGTCGCGCAGTTCGTCGTCGCCCAGCATTTTGAGCATGGCCATGGCCCAGGCCTCGGTGTCGTGGGGCGGGATCAGCAGGCCGCCGTCGCCGACGATCTCGGGCATGCTGCTGGTGTCGGATGAGATCACGGCGGCGCCGGAGGCCATCGCCTCCAGCGGCGGCAGCCCGAAGCCCTCGTAGCGCGACGGCCAGACAAAGGCGGCGGCGCCCGCGTAGAGCGCGGCGTTCTCCTCGGTCGTCACCGGGCCGATGAAGGCGACATCGCCCGCCAGGCCTTCGTCCAGGATGATCGGCTCCAGCGGCGGGAACAGCGCCGAGTAGGTGCCGCTTTGCTTGCCGCCGATCACCAGCTGGAGCGGCTTGCCGTAGCGCCGGCGCACCCTGCCGAAGGCCCGCAGCAGCAGCGGGATGTTTTTGCGCACATCCAGCCCGCCGATATAGTAGATGAAGGGCTCGCGCAGACTGAAGCGCTCGATGACCTGATCAATCTGCGCCCGGCTTTGCGGCTGGTAGCGCGGATCGACGCCCTCGTAGACGGTGTGGACGCGCTGGGCGCTGAGCTTGAGCAGATCGATCACGTCGTCCCTGGTGTGATCCGACACCGCGATCAGCTCGGCGCTGCGGCAGACGGCCCTGGTGGCCAGCCAGGTGTAGGCCCGCATCAGGGCCGGCCCGCGATAGTCGGGCAGAATCAGCGGGATCAGGTCGTGAATCGTGGCGACGACGGGGATGAGCTGGCGCAGCGGCGGGGCGTAGTAGGGCACATGCAGCACGTCGACCGCCAGCCGGGCCGCCGCGCGCGGCAGCTCGATCTGCTCGTACCAGAGCTTGGCCAGCCGCGGATGGAGCTTATCGAGCGGCGTCGGCACGCGGTCCACCGCCACGTTGGCCAGCCGGGGAATCTCGGCGCCGGCGTAGGCCGGCAGGAACAGCAAATATTCGTGCTGCGGCGCGACCTCCGGCAGATGGCGCACCAGATGGCGCACGTACTGCC
>DASWWB010000418.1:0-1967 GCA_036406115.1 Herpetosiphonaceae bacterium | reverse complement strand
TTCGACAGGTGACGGATGCCAGACATGGTATCTCCTAGCTTATGCCCGTCGCCCGCGCTTGAAGCGGCGCGGGGGCATAACGGTAGTTCACATGTCGCGCGACGGGGCCTAGGATACCCAAGAGCCCGCATTTTGTCAATTTAAACAGATTTATCTGTTTTTTATGCTTTTATTGTCAAATTGAGCCGGCGAGCGCCGGACCAAGCGATGCGAGGGATGCGATGTACGCGGCATATGCGCCAATCTACCAGGCGATCGGCCAGGCCTGGGTCGGCCTGCGCGCCCTGGCGACGGTCCAGGGCTGGCTGGCGGAGCGCGGGATCAGCTGGCGGCGGGCGGCGGACATGGGCTGCGGCGCCGGCGACTGCGCCATCCAGCTGGCGCTCCAGGGCTGCGCGGTGATCGGGATCGACCAGTCGGCGGCGATGCTCGATCTGGCCGAGCGCCAGGCCGCCGCCGCCGGGGCGAGCGTCGAGTGGCGCCACGGCCTGGTCACCGACTGGGAGCCGGGAGAGCCGCTCGACGGCGTCGTCAGCTTCTACGACACGCTCAACTATCTGACCGAGCCCGCCGACTTCGCCCAGGCCTGCGCGGCGGCCGGCGCCGCGCTCGCGCCCGGCGGCGTCTTCGCCTTCGACCTCAACGCGCCCCGCGAGTACGAGTCGTGGGTCGAGCGCGCCACGGTCACCGCCGACACCGAGCGCCATTTCGTCTACAACGTGCTGGACTTCGATCCCGAGAGCGGCCTCGCCGAGGGTCGGATCGTCTGGTTCGAGCGCGCGGGCGACGGCTGGCGGCGCGGCGAGGAGACCCACCGCCAGCGCGGCTACGGCGACGGCGAGGTGGCGGCGGCGCTGGCTGGCGCCGGCCTGGAGATCGCCGCCCGCCTGACCCTCGACGGCGCCATCGCCGATCCGATCGAAGCCACCAGGATCCTGTATATCGCCCGCAAGCCGCCGGCGCCCTCCGCGGCGCGATAGTACGCAGGCCATGCGGAAAGCTGATTGAATATCCGGCCGGATTGGGTTAAAATGGCATTAGAGCCTGCTCAGAAGCCCATCCCCGCACCGCGCCTCCCCGGCCGGCGCCCAAACCGGCTTCGATCCCCCAGCGGCTCGTTAAACGGCGCTGCCAACCGACAAACGCCTCGTACTTGGACGCGGAGCTGCTTATGGACGATCAACAGACGATTGAGCAGGATTTGCGGGAAAACCTGGAGTCGATCCGGGTCGACACGCTGCGAATCCTGATTCTGCTCTGCATCCCGCTGGTCGTGGCTTGGTTTTATCTGCTGCTGCTGCGCTTCAACCAGGGCAACACCCAGCTCGTCCTGCTGGAGGCGGTGCCCTGGCTGATCTTCACCATCTCGCTGGCGGTGGCCTGGCTGCTGGTCAAGCGCGAGCGCTACCAATCGGCCCGCACGCTGTTTTTCATGGCGGTGATCGGCTCGCCGACGCTGGTGCTGGGCCTGGTCAACCGCGACAGCGTCTTCATGGCCTACGCGCTGGTCGTGCCGGTCATGCTCTCGGGCCTGCTGATTTCGAGCCGGGCGCCGTTCTGGCTCGGGGCGCTCGTCACGACAATCCTGATCGGCCTCGGCATCCTGCACGCCGACGGCATCGGCGCGTTTTTCGCCGCCACGACCGGCCCGGTGATCCTGGCCCTGCTGGTGGCGCTGACCAGCTGGCTCGCCAGCCGGGATCTGGTCTCGACGGTCGCCTGGGCCATGGACAGCAACCGGCTGGCCGAGCGGCGCTCGCAGCGCCTGGCGGTCAGCGAGGCCCGCGTCGCCCGCACGCTGCTGGAGCTGGAGGGCGCCTACGAGGTCCAGACCCGGCTCAACAACGAGCTGCAACAGCTCAACAAGGACCTGGAGGTCGCCCGCCACGCCGCCGACGAGGCCAACACGCTCAAGACCCGCTTCCTCGCCAACATGAGCCATGAGCTGCGGACGCCGCTCAACGCGA
>DASWWB010000417.1:0-9687 GCA_036406115.1 Herpetosiphonaceae bacterium | reverse complement strand
GGCCAAGAGCCAGACGATCGCGCTGCAAGAGCCGCTGGCTGCCGGGCCGTCGGTCGAAGACCTGCAAGAGCGGCTGGTCGCGCTCGGCTATCTCGCCGCGCCGGTCGACGGCGTCTTCGGGCCGCTGACGGAGCGGGCCGTCGTGGCGTTCCAGACGCGCAACCGGCTCGCCAGCGATGGGATTGTCGGCCCGGCGACCTGGCGCGCGCTGCGCCACCCGGATCCCTGCTCGGCGACAGATACCGCCGAGCGCATCCCCGAGGCCAAATACTGCCCGCCGGCGCCCTAGCGGGGACGCGAACGCCCGCATCCAGGGGGATGCGGGCGTTCGGTTCGACAGGCTGGCGGCTTACCAGGCGCCCAGGCCCTCGCCCTGGTGGTCCAGGTTGTCGAGGAACCAGGAGGCCTCCATCGCGGACTGGCAGCCGGAGCCGGCGGCGGTGATCGCCTGGCGGTAGATGTGGTCCTGCACGTCGCCGCAGGCGAAGACGCCGGGGACGGTGGTGCGGGTGCGGCCGTCGGTCTTCAGATAGCCGCCCTCATCCATCTCCAGCTGGCCTTTGAACAGCTCGGTGTTGGGGATGTGGCCGATGTAGGGGAAGACGCCCTGGGCCTCGAAGGCGCTCTCGGCGCCGGTCTTGATGTTTTTGATCGTGACGCCCTCGACCTTCTCGGTCCCCAGCACCTCAGTCACCAAGCTGTCCCAGATGAAATGGATCTTCGGATTGGCCTTGGCGCGGGCCTCCAGCACCGGGTCGGCGCGCAGGGCGTCGCGGCGGTGGACGATGTGGACCTCGCTGGCGAATTTGGTCAGGAACAACCCCTCGTCCAGCGCGCTGTTGCCGCCGCCGACCACCACCAGCCGCTTCTCCTTGAAGAAAAAGCCGTCGCAGACCGCGCAGTACGAGACGCCGCGGTTGGCCAGCTCGTTCTCGCCCGGCACGCCCAGCTTGCGCGGCGAGGCGCCGGTGGAGACGATCACGGTCTCGGCCTCCACGATATCGCCGTTGTCGACGGTGATCTTGAACGGCCGCTGGCTGAAATCGACCGCCGTGACGATGCCGTCGATGTACTGGGTGCCGAAGCGCTGGGCCTGCTGCTCCATCTTCTGGGCCAGGTCGAAGCCGTTGATCGCGTCGGGGAAGCCCGGGTAGTTCTCGACTTCGCTGGTGGTGGCGATCAGGCCGCCCGGTTGGATGCCGCGAATCACGACCGGCGCCAGGTTGGCGCGGGCCGCGTACAGCGCTGCGGTCAGGCCCGCCGGCCCCGAGCCGATAATCACAACTTTATGCCGCACAGGTTGCTCCTTTAATCATTCGGTAGACAGCATTGTCACTTGTAAAAGTATAGCACGCTTGGGAATGGGCGCCAGTCGTCAGTCGTCAGGGTTTCGCTCAAAGTATTGCCCTGGCGTTGCGAATGTATCTTGACTCGGATTGGGCGTGTTTGTGCTATGGCCTTCGTCATCAGCTCCCTGACGACTGACGACTGGCGACTGACAGCTCCCAGCTACATCCCGCAGCCAGCGCAGCGCCCCGGCCGTTCGCGGGCCGTACCAGGTGAGCAGCGTGCCGTCGCAGAGCAGGGCGCGCGGGGCGGCCGAGGCGGCGTCGGGCAGATCGGCCTCGGTGAAGCGGTAGGGCTCGTCGGGCAGTAGCAGCAGGCGCGGGCCGAGCGCCGCCAGCTCATCCAAGGTGACGCGCGGGTAGCGGCCCTCCAGCTGGCGGGCGACATTCAGGAAGCCGCACTGGGCCAGCAGATCGTCGGCGTAGGTGCCGGCGCCGACCAGCATCCACGGATCGCGCCAGATCGCGGCGGCGCAGGGGATCGGATCGGCGGGGCGCAGGCGCCGGCACTCGGCCAGCTCGGCGTCGATCTCAGCCAGAAGCAGGGCGGCGCCGTCCGCGCAGCCGACCAGCGCCGCTAGCCGCTCTAGGCTGGCCCGGGCCTGGTCCACGCTCTCGATATCGGTGACATAGACCGGGAAACCGGCCTTGCTCAGCGCGGCCACATCGCGCTCGCGGTTCTCCTCTTTGTTGGCGATGATCAAATCGGGATTCACGACGCGAATCGACGCGCGGTTGGGATTCTTGGTGCCACGCAGCTTCGGCAGCAGCGCGACCCGGTCGGCGGGCGCGACGCAATAGTCAGTGACGCCCTTGACCACGTCGCCGGCGCCGATCGCGAACAGGAACTCCGTCAGGCTGGGCACGAGCGAGACGATCCGCTGCGGCGGGGCGGGGAGGTCGATCAGGCGGCCGAGATCATCGTGCTGCATCTCAGGTCTCCAGCAGCTCAAGGTAGGTGTCGCGGGTGAGGCGGGCCACGACGGGCCAATCGAACGTGGCGCGCACGATTGCGCTGCCGGCGTCGCCCCATGCGGGCCAGCGCGGGCGCAGCTGGAGCGCCAGGCGCAGGGCGTTGGCCAGCGCGCGCTGGTTGTCCGGCGGCACGAGCAGGCCGTTGCGCCCGCTGAAGACTTTGTCGGGGATGCCGCCGGCGGCGGTCGCCACGACTGGCAGCCGGTGGACCATCGCCTCGAGCGTGACCAGCGACGAGCCCTCGTAGAGCGTCGGGTGGACGAACAGATCGGCCTGCTCGTAGAGCGAGTGGAGCTGCGTGTCGTCGAGTTTGCCGGCGAAGGTGACATGGCCGGCGATGCCCAGGCGCTCGGCCTGGCGACGCAGCGCGGCCTCCTCCTTGCCCTGGCCGACCATCAGCAGCCGCCAGCGCGGCGGCAGCTCGCCGCCGAGCGCGCGCAGGGCGTCCAGCAGGTGGTGGTAGCCCTTGTTGCGCTCCAGCCGGGAGACCGTTAGCAGCGTCAGGTCGCTCTCGGCGAGGCCGAAGCGGGCGCGCAACTCGGCGCCGGCGGCGGGATCGACAGCGCCCAGCGCCTCGGCCACGTCGATCGCCGAGGGGATGACGACGACATTGCGCGGCGCCACGCCGAGCAGGCGCGGCAGATCGCCGGCGGTGCAGGCGTCGGTGGCGATCGCGCGATCGGCCTGGCGGTGGGCCCAGGAATATTGGGCGCGGAACGGCGCGTAGGCCAGCCGCTTGCGCCAATCCGGCCCCTTGTACTCCTCCATGCCATGGGGATTGGCCAGGAACGGCGCGCCGCGCAGGACCCAATCGCGCCGGCGCAGCGCGGCCCAGCCCAGCGCGCACAGGCCTTGGGCGTGGACCACATCAACCTTGCCGTCGCGGACCAGCGGCGCGGCGGCGCGGGCCTCCAGCGCGCTGTAGAGCGGATAATTGAGCTGGCGGCCGAGGATGCTGTTGGGCCGCAGCCAGGGCGAGGTGCGGTCGTAGCGCAGCGTATGGAGGCGGATGCGCTCATTGCGCAGCAGCCGCTCGGCGGCGTAGCCCTGGTCCGGCGCGCCGGCCGGCGGGTCCTGCACGAACAAATCGACCTCGACGCCAAGATCGCTCAGATGGGTGACGAGATGGAAGACATGGCGCTCGATGCCGCCGAAGCCATGGAGCGGATAGACGGCGCGGGCCAGCATGGCGACCCGCGGCTGGCCGGTTTGGCTCATTGGCGCTCGCCCCGTAGCAGCGCGCCGACCACCGCGCCGTAGATCGCCAGCCGCTCGCGGCGCAGCTCGCGCTTGTGGCCGAGCGCCCACTTGGCGGCCTCGGCGAGCCAGTCCAAGCCGTAGGTCGCCAGCAGGAACAGGTGGAGCGCGGTGGCCAGGGCCGGGCCGTGGGCCAGCGCGGCGTAGCGCAGCTTGGAGCGCTGGAAAGCCAGGTGCTTGCGCAGCGGCGCCTGCTCGCTGGAGCGGCCCTCGTGATGGACGATCACCGCCTGGGGCACGTACCAGATTCCGCCGTGGGCGCCGAGCCGGCGCTGCCACTCCAGCTCCTCGGAGTACATCCAGAAGCGCTCGTCGAGCGGGCCGGCGGCCTCGGCGGCGGAGCGCCGCACCAGCAGCGCCGCGCCGACCAGCCAGTCGACCCGCTGCTGGGCCTCGGCCGGCCGGTTGGCCAAGTGGTAGCGCCGCGCCCACGGGTTGCCCGGCCACCATCTGGCCAGCAGCGTGCTCTCGAAGAAATAGGTCAGCGGCGTGGGCAGGCGCCGCCGCGAGGACTGGAGGCTGCCGTCCGGGTAGCGCAGCTGCGGCCCCGCGACCGCCGCGCCCGGCAGCCGCTCGGCCCAGTGCAGCAGGGTCGCCAGGGCCGCCGGCTCCAGCTCGGTGTCGGGGTTGAGCACCAGCAGCCAGCGCCCCCGCGCCCGGGCCAGCCCGGCGTTGACGCCGCCGGCGAAGCCCAGGTTGGCGCCGGTCTCGATCAGCTCGGCCTCGGGGAACTCGGCCCGCACCATGGCCGGCGAGCCGTCGGCCGAGGCGTTGTCGACCACGATGATCTCGGCGCTGACCGCGTTGGCCGCCAGCTCGCGCCGGACCGACTCAAGGCAGCGGCGCAGCAGGTCGCGCACATTCCAGGAGACAACGATCACCGAACACTCAAGCATCGCGTTCCTCCGGCCAGGGGTAATGATTGGCGACCAGCCACTGGCTGTCGTGGTTGCGGGGCGTCGGGAGCAGGCGGTGGTCGAAAGGCGCGCCGGCGACCGCGTCGAGCCAGCCGGCCCAGCGGCGCTCGCGCAGCAGCTCCACCACCTCCTCCAGCGCCGCCTCGATCGTCGCGCGCTGCGCCGGGCTGATCAGCCCGCGCTGACTGGCGGCCTCCACCTCGTCCTCGTCTTCGATCAAAAACGTCTCGTTGTCGGGGGCGATGAAGCAGTCGAGGTAGAGATCGGTCTGGTAGGTGCCGCTGGCGGTGGTGACGGCGGGCGTGGCGAAATCGACCCGCGTCACGATCAGCCCGCCGTCCTGGTTGAACTGCTGGGCGATATTGAGCGGCCGCGAGCGCCACCAGAACGAGCGGCCGTAGGCGCGGATTTGATCGGGGGCGAACAGGCGCGAGCGCGGCGTGCCGGCGCCCCAGCCGGCCACGTCGGCCATCAGGTGCGGCGAATTGTGGCGCCAGTCGAACACCAGCACATCGGCGGTGTCCTGGATGCGGCGGCCGAAGCCGTGGGTGTGGAAGATATAATGGCGGCCGTCGAGCAGCCGGCGGCGGTAAAACGTGTCGGGAAGATGCGTCATGGGGTGCCTCGGCTGGATGGGGCGGGCGCGCCGCTGAGCTGGCGCAGGCGCGCGTATTTGACCAATTCGTACCAGCCCATGACCAGCGCCAGCAGCAGGCCGAGGGCGCCGTCGCGGTAGCCCCGCCAGGTGACGAAGCGCCGCCAGACCTCGCGCATGGGCTGGAGCGCGAGGTTGCGCGGCTTGAAGCGCGCGCCGCCGGCGTGGAGCGTCGCGGCCTCGGCCAGGGCGTAGGCCCGCTGTTTGGCCCGCAACTCGCCCCAGGACTCGATATTGATGTGCGTCAGGTGGCCCGCTAGGCGGCCGTCGGGCCCGTCAAGCTCGGCCAGTTCGTGGACCAGGCGGCGCTCGTCGTAGCGGGCGGCCCCGCGCCGCAGCAGGCGCAGCTGATGGTCGGGGTACCAGCCGCCGCCGCGCAGCGCCCGGCCCCAGTACGTGTTGCGGCGCGGGATCCAGAAGCCGGCGCGGTCGGCGGGCGGATCGGCCTTGAAGCGCTCCAGCTCGGCGCGCAGCTCGGGCGTCAGCCGCTCGTCGGCGTCCAGGAACAGCACCCAGGCGCCGGCGCAGGCTGCCAGGGCGCGGTTGCGCTGGGCCGAGAACGAGACAAACGGCTCCTCGACGATCCGCGCGCCGAAGCGGCGGCAGATCGCCGCCGTGCCGTCGGCGGTCCGGGGGTCGAGCAGCACCACCGTTTCGTCGGCGACGCTGCGGGCCGATTCGAGGGTGCCGCCGATATGGCGCTCCTCGTCGCGGGCCAGGATTGCGATGCTTAGCAGGGTCATGGGCGTGAACCAGCGGGCGGTTGCGGGGCGGCGCCGCCCCGCAACCGGGCGCCTAGCGCTTTTTGCGCGCCATAAAGACAATGCTGGTGATCAGCATGATCAGGCCGCCGAAGCAGAAGATAAAGACCGCGACCCCGGGCTCGAAGTCCGACCCATCCTGGCTGGCGCCGATCAGCAGCAGCGCATTGATGCCGCTTAGATACAGGCCGGCCAGCAGCGGGACGATCGCCCAGATGTTGCGGCGCTTGACGAAGGCCATGATGCTGCTCAGCAGCGCCAATCCGATCGCCACCGGGAACGAGGTGAAGAGCGCCGCGACGCCGGTCTCGGCGTTGCCCAGGTCGCCCTCGTTGAACACCCGCAGCAGCGAGACGGATTCGCTGCCGCTCACCAGGAGAGGCAGGAAAATACCGACGAGCATGGCCAGCGCGCTGGCGACCATCACCATCGCCGGCAGGCGGCCGTTGGTGTTGGGTGCGCCGCCAACGCCCGGCACGCCGTAGCCCGGTCCGGGCTGGCCGTAGGGCGCCGGGGCGTAGCCCTGCTGCTGGGGCGGCGCGGCGAAAGGCTGGGGCTGGCCGTAGCCCTGTTGCTGGGGCGGCGGGCCGAAGCCGCCTTGGGGCTGGCCGTAGCCCTGCTGCTGGGGCGGCGGGCCGAAGCCGCCTTGGGGCTGGTTGAGCGGCTGGGACTGCGGCTGGCCGTAGCCGGGCTGGGGCTGGTTGAGCGGCTGGGATTGCGGCTGGCCGAAGCCGCCCTGCTGCGGCGCCGGCGGCACCTGGTTCTGCGGCAGCGCGATGGTTTTGTCCACGTTGGCGATCGGCATGCTTGACGAGGAGGCGATCAGCGTCTGGTCGACGCCGGCGGGCGCGCCCGCAGCCGGCGCTTCGACGACGCTCGCCCCGCACGAATTGCAGAAGCGGGCGCCGGGCTTCAGGGGTTGGCCACAGTTTGAACAGTTCATACAATCCTTTCACGCAGCCTTGTCGGTAGAACCACGTTGAGCGGCTGCTATTGTACAACGGGATTCAGCTATCAGCTATCAGCTGTCTGCTGTCAGGCAGCATCGCCGGCGATCCGCGCCGCCGTGCAGGGCTTCCGGGGCGTGGTGATCGGCCGGCCGACCCTGGCAGCTGATAGCTGACACCTGATAGCCCGCCGCCCTATGCTACAATGCCCCCCAGTGCAGATCCCGTTTGAGAAGGAATCGCCTCGATGAACGAACACGAATGGACCATCGCCCAGGCGCGGGCGAAGCTTGACAGCGGTGAGATCACGGCCGTCGCCCTGACCGAGGCGATGCTGGAGCGCGTGGCGGATGTCGAGAACAGCGTGCGCGCGTTCCTGGCGATCACCGACGATCTGGCGCTGGAGCAGGCGCGAGCCGCCGACGAGCGCATCGCCGCCGGCAAGGCCGGGCCGCTGACCGGCATCCCGCTCGGCATCAAGGATGTGATTGTGACCAAGGGCGTGACCACCACCTGCGCCTCGCAGGCGCTGGAGAATTTCGTACCGCCCTACGACGCCACGGTGGTGAGCAAGCTCAA
Organism: Herpetosiphonaceae bacterium; assembly: GCA_036406115.1. GTDB lineage: Bacteria > Chloroflexota > Chloroflexia > Chloroflexales > Herpetosiphonaceae > DASWWB01. Next base: position 2,250 of record DASWWB010000417.1, on the reverse strand, counting down.
CGAGGCCGGCGCGGTGACGATCGGCAAAACCAATATGGATGAGTTCGCGATGGGCTCGTCCAACGAGAACAGCGCCTTCTTCGCCACCCGCAACCCGTGGGACCTGGCGCGCGTGCCGGGCGGCTCGTCCGGCGGCTCGGCGGCGTCGGTGGCGGCCGGCCAGGTCTTCGGCTCGCTCGGCACCGACACCGGCGGCTCGATCCGCCAGCCGGCGGCCTTGTGCGGCGTCGTCGGCCTCAAGCCGACCTACGGCCGCGTCTCGCGCTACGGCCTGGTGGCTTTCGCCTCCTCGCTCGACCAGTGCGGCCCCTTCGCCCGCACCGTCGAGGACGCCGCGCTGCTGCTCCAGGCGATCGCCGGCCACGATCCGCGCGACGCCACCAGCGCCCGGCTGCCGGTGCCCGACTATCGCGCCCAGCTCGGCGGCGATCTGCGCGGCCTGCGGGTCGGCGTGCCCAGCGAGTATTTCGTCGATGGGATGGAGGCCGGCGTCGAGCAGGCGGTCCGCGAGGCGATCGCCCAGCTCAAGGAGCTTGGCGCCGAGCTGGTCGAGGTGTCGCTGCCGCACACCAAGTACGCGCTGCCGGTCTACTACATCATCGCCCCCGCCGAGGCCAGCGCCAATCTGGCCCGCTACGACGGCGTGCGCTACGGCGTCCGCCGCGAAGGCCCCGGCATGTGGGACGAGATCGAGGGCTCGCGCGGCCAGTTGCTCGGCGCCGAGGTCCGCCGCCGGATCATGCTCGGCACCTACGCGCTCTCCTCGGGCTACTACGACGCCTACTACAAGCGCGCCCAGCAGGTCCGCACGCTGATCCGCCGCGATTTCAAGGCCGCCTTCGCCCAGGTCGATCTGCTGGCGACGCCGACGTCGCCCACGGTCGCGTTCCCGATCGGCGCCAAAACCGATGACCCGGTGGCGATGTATCTCTCCGATGTCTGCACGCTGCCGATCAACCTGGCCGGCGTGCCGGGCCTGGTGGTGCCCTGCGGCTTCAGCGAGGGGCTGCCCACCGGCCTCCAGCTGATCGGCAAGCCCTTCGACGAGGCGACCCTGCTGCGCGTCGGCCACGCCTACGAGCAGGCGACCGACTGGCACACGCGCCGCCCGCCGCTGGCCGTATCCCGCGCCGAGGAGTGATTCCCGACGCCCAAAAAGCCGAAACCCGCGGCCTTGATGGCTGCGGGTTTTGCGTTTTCTGTGGTTTAATACTAGCACGTCCGTGCCGCCGGAGTCAATCGGGAATTCGTCCCACGACAGCTTCCGGCGGGGCGGGTAGCATGCGCCAGACCCTGTCCCGCCCATAGAAAAAGGAGTATCGATGAGTCAGCACACTGGCGTTGAAACCCCCGGCCCTTTTGCTGACCGTGATCGCGCCTGGCTGGAGCGCGAGCTGCAGGCCGCCAGGATCGCCGCCCGCGAAACCCAGCGCCGCCTCCAGAAACTCGAGCACCAGCTGGCCGAGACGACCCGCGCCTACAACAAAACCGTCGAGAATATGATGGAGATTGTCCGCGAAAACATGGCCCTGGCCGGCGAATGCGAGCGCTGGCGCAACCAGTCCCACCGCGCCGAGTTCCACGACGACGGCAGCCTGATCCCGCTCCAGCAGGTCACCCCCGACGAAGCCCGCGCCATCCGCAAGGCGATGGCCCGCCTCCACCACCCCGACCTCGGCGGCAACCCCGAGCGCATGAAAAGCTGGAACGCCGTGCTCGACCGCCTGGAGGACGGCAAGCGCTAGCGGCACGCAATCTGCTCTTGCTCGGCAACGTTTTCCGCCGCTTTGAGCGCTAGCAATACTTCCGGGGTGCCGCGAATGAAGACCATCTTGATCGTCGACGATGAGTGGAGCGTGCTGCAAATGGTGACCGACGTGCTGGAGGATGAGGGCTACGCCGTCCTCTCCGCCGCCAACGGCAGCCAGGCCCTTGAGCGCCTGGCCGCCCATCAGCCTGACCTCGTTCTGTGCGATCTGATGATGCCGGTGATGCGCGGCGCCGACATGGCCCGCACGATGCGCGCCACCCCCCGCCTCGACGCCGTGCCGCTGGTGATGATGAGCGCCGGCAACCAGCCGCTCGGCGAGCTCGATTTCGCCCACGACGCGGTGCTGCGCAAGCCCTTCACGATCGCGGCGCTGTGCGCCACGCTTGAGACGGTCCTCGGCCAGCAAGGTCACGCCGCCTAGCCCGCAACTCCCCGCGCTCCAGGCAGATCGCCCAGCGACTCTGGCGGCGCCGGTCTGA
>DASWWB010000416.1:0-1783 GCA_036406115.1 Herpetosiphonaceae bacterium | reverse complement strand
CCGGGGCGCTGACCGCCCGCCTCGACGCGGTGCGCGGCGGCGCGGCGCTGCTGGCCGGCGGCGATCTCGGCGCCCGCCTGGCGCTCGACGGCCGCGACGAGGTCTCCGCCCTCGCCGATGATTTCAATCGCATGGCCGACGCCCTCGCCGCCTCCGCCGAGCGCCAGGCCGAGCTGGAGCGGTCCCGCCGCGAGCTGGTGGCGGCGGTCTCCCACGATCTGCGGACGCCGCTCACCGCCGTCCGCGCCATGGTCGAGGCCTTGGCCGACGGCGTTGTCCGCGACGAGGCCACCCGCGCCCGCTACCTCGGCTCGGCGCTGGCGCAGCTCGAAAGCCTCAGCACGCTGGTCGATGATCTGTTCGAGATCGCCCAGCTGGACGCCGGCGTGCTGAGGCTGGAGCTGGAGCGCGCCTCGCTGCACGACCTGATCTCCGACACCCTGAGCAACCTCCAGCCCCACGCCGAGCAGCAGGGCGTCAGGCTGATCGGCGCGGTGGCGCCCAACATCGACCCGGTGCTGATGAATCCCGCCAAGCTCCAGCGCGTGCTGTACAATCTGATCGGCAACGCGCTGCGCCACACGCCCGCCGACGGGACGATCGTGCTGCGCGTCACGGCGGCCGAGGGCGAGGTCCAGGTCGAGGTTGACGACGAGGGCGAGGGCATCGCCGCCGAGGATCTGCCCCATATTTTCGAGCGGACCTATCGCGGCGAGAAGTCCCGCTCGCGCGACTACGGCGGGGCCGGGCTGGGCCTGGCGATCGTGCGCGGGCTCGTCGAAGCTCACGGCGGGCGAATCTGGGCCGAGAGCGAGCCCGGCGCCGGCGCCCGCTTCACGTTCACGCTGCGCCGCCCCGCCGGCCCCTAGCTCCGGCGCCGCAGGATGGCCCGGATCCGCGCCACAAGCTCCGGCACCGACACCGGCATGGTCAGCGCGTCCTCCGCCCCCAGGTCCAGCGCCCCGGTGACCGCGCCCGGGCTCGGCGCCCCGAACAGCGCGACGATCGGCACGCGCTGGCCGATCAGCAGCCCGCCCGCCTCATCGCTCAAATCCTCGACATGCAGCAGCAGCAGGCTCGCCTGGCCCGCCGCCGGCCGGACGCCCTCGGCGCCGGGCGCGAATGTTTCCGCCGGGTAGCCGGCGCTGTCCAGCGCTTGCTGGAGCTGGCGCGCGACCCGCTGGTTGGCGCTGATGATCCGAATGCTGGCCATGGCCAACCCCCTCTGGTTCGATGGCGCTCACGGCGCGGCGCCGCCGCAGTCGTAGAGCGCGAGCTGATAGCCGCCGCGCGTGGCCGCGCCCGCCTGCCGCGTGGTGCCGCCGGGCGCGCCGGCGTTTTGGGTCTGGGCCTCGAAGCCCGGGATCAGCTGGCACTGCCGCTGCACGAAGCTGGCGACGACTCCCGCGCCGCCCGCGCCGCCGCGTTGGCCGCCCCGCGCCCCGCCCCAGTAGATGAAGCGCAGCCTGCCGCTGTCGACCAGCGCTGCCAGCTGCTCGGCGGTCAGGACCGGGTCGCTGCCGAGGAAGCCGCCGAGGTAGAGGACCGGCCGCCCGGTCGCGATGACATAATCCGAGCCCTGCATCGAGCTGGGCACCGCCATCAGGTATTGGGCGCCGGCGGTGCGGGCTTGCAGGTAGTCGATCAGCTCCTGGTCGACCTGGAGGCCGCCCCGGTTCGCCGGGCCGTCAGTCCGCCCGTCGTAGGCGCTGGGCAGCGATTGGTTGTCGCTGGGATGGAGCGCCGTCAGCCCGGCCCACAGTGCCGGCATGACGAGCAGGCC
>DASWWB010000415.1:0-1726 GCA_036406115.1 Herpetosiphonaceae bacterium | reverse complement strand
AGCCTGATCGAAGCTCCCAAAAACGAAATCACCATGAAGCGACACCGCCAAAAGCGGCTCCGCCGCCTGCGCCCCAGCTCGGCGACCACGATTCTGTACAAACGGGCCAGCTGGCCGAGGAGAGGGGCTTTGGGATCACATCCCCAAGCGCAACGGATCGGACCGAAAACCCGCGCTTTGGAAATTCTTCACAAGCGGCATCGACCCCGCAGGGCGCGAGCTTCACGCCAGTTACCGAGCCGGCCGCCCGCCGGACACCACGTCCGGGCCGCTCACTGAGCTGGCTGTACGCCCTTGGGAGCGACCCCGACGAGCTACGCGAGGCCGAGGCCACGGCGCGGCGGGAGGCCAAATATCACTTCGTCCAGCAGCAGACGACGGCGGGCCGACGGCGGATGTGGGAGGCCAACCAGATCCGCGACCGGATCGCCCTGCTGGTGCGGCTGCCGCAGCGGCCGACCATGCCCCGCCCGGCGGTCCAGCTTACGCTGGAGCAGGCGGCGAATGTCGCCCGGCTGCGTGCGCTGGGGATCTACCCGGCCAACGCCGAGCGCTACGGCCGGCTTCCAGCGGCCACCATCGACCAGGCCGAGGCGCTGGCGCGGAGCATCGGCGGCGACCAGGCCCGCCTGGTGACGAGCTTCCTCAAACGCCACGCGCTTGAAGGCTGGCACATCCCGCAGCCTGTTGGGGCCGACAGCGGCCTGCTCGACGAGCGGCGCTATACCGGTGACGGCGACTATGCCGGCCACTTCATCCGCGACGGCGGCGATGTCGCCGCCGAGTGGGCGGCCTGGGCCGCCCAGCAAGGAAGCGAGCGGTGACGCTGTTGCCCTTTTTGACACGCATGTTCGCTGCCATGTTCCGGGGCGGGATGCGTTCTGAGCGTCAGCACTGGCGTGGCTAAGACAGGTAGCAGGAGGATGCCGATGGATGTGCTTGATCCCCTACGGGATGCGGGACTGACGGTCGAGATGTGGCCATGGGACCCGGAGGAAATTGCCATGCTCATGCGCCGCCTCCAGGAACGCCGAGCAGCCGGCAAACCCAGTGACGCTCCCTATCTGTATTGGGCATTCATTACCCATCCTGGGGAACCCCCCGAGACGCGCGTCAGTCGGCTTCGTGTCCAGCTTGAGGATCGCCAGTCGTGTATCTGGCGCCTATGGGAAACCATTCCTGGACCACGCGTCTACGAGTTCCATTGCTGGTACCCCTCGATTGCCGCCGCCGTTCCGGCCATTATCGCCTTTTCATGCGGCACTCCAACTGTTATCGCGGAGTGGCTGGTGCCATTCCACCGTCATCCTGAACTCCGCCCAGCGATAGCACAGGCTCGTATTCTTCGCGCCCGCCGGACGACGAGCGTGGCGCTTGCGCACCATCAGGCAGCCCATCGGCGCAAGGAGCAGGTGGATTGGGAGCGTGGAATCGCACGGTGGGGCTTGCAAGAAGCCCTGCGGCGGCAGTATGTCGTGTGCGATCACGCCACCGATCCCACGCGCAAACTCTATCTCCGGCGTGATAGTCAGGCCGCCTGGATCGTTGAGTCCTGATTGGTTTGTAGCTGGCAGGAGCGGCAGGCGACGGACGACGGGGTATAGCAAAGAAAGGATCGTTAAATTGGTATACCAGACTCAGCAGGAAAAACGGCCGGCGACGACTACCCGCTGAGCGTGGCGACTGTGCCACAAAACTGATCTACGAAATCAAAGTACCATAATAC
>DASWWB010000414.1:0-7699 GCA_036406115.1 Herpetosiphonaceae bacterium | reverse complement strand
CGCCAGCCGACCTAGCCAAACCGCTGATGTCGGCGCCGCCAGCGGCCACTATACTCCCACCAGGAATTCTCCCAACAGAAAGGCTAGTATGATCGTCGAATACATTCGCTACACCATTCCGGAGGAGCAGCGCGGCGCGTTTGAGACGGCCTACGCCCAGGCCCGCGTGCCGCTCCAGTCCTCGCCGCACTGCCTCGCCTATGAATGCGCGCGCTGCGCAGAAGACCCCCAGTCCTACATCGTCCGCATCGAGTGGGATTCGCTCGACGGCCATCTCCAGGGCTTTCGTCGCAGCGCGGAATTCCAGACCTTCCTCGGCTTTATCCGGCCGTTCATCGCCCAGATCGCCGAAATGAAACATTATGAAGTGATCTCCTAAAGCCCGCCCAACGCCCGATGCCGCCGCAATCCCATGCTGCTACCATAGCCTCAGTCGCGCCCCCACAAGCTGTTCATACATGCTTCAGGAGCCCGAGGCCGCAGGTGCGAATCCTGCTCCCGCGACCACCGCGGGATAGCTCAGTAGTAGAGCGCGGTACATTTGGACAGCAAACTTGCGCGACCGCTCTTTTCGCCCGCCGGCACACTGCCGGCGGGCCTTGTTTTAGCTTGCGCCGTGCGCGGTCAGCGGGGGCTCCTGCCGCGCACGCAGGTCGGGCAAAGCAGCGTGCCCCCGCAGGGGCAATCGTGAACCCGGCCGTTGCAGGGGCAGGCTCGGGTGTTCTTACACGTCGGACACAGGGTCATTGGCATGCTCCAGGGTAGCGCATCGATTGTCCTGCGCATGCTACGCAGGCGGGCCGGCACCGGGATCAAGGCGGCGGCGCAGCTGGCGGGGCAGGCCGGGACTCGAACCCGACAATCATCCCAGCAAGGGTGGAATTAAGTGTTCCCTTTACACCACCGCCCCACGCCGCAATAGTAGCATCCCAGCCCGAGATTCAGGAATAGCCCATATCGGCGGATTCTGCATGCCTGGCCGGCGGACTCATGCGCGGGCCGAAAGGCAAGGTGCGCGCGGCCGCACCGCAGTCGACGGGGCAAGCGGGGCGCCCATGTTCTTTCCTCGCGCGCGATCGCTCATCATGCTGCCTGCATCCGCAGCCGGCCTGCGATGCAGTATAGTAGCACCCACAGGCCAATGTGGCGCCGAGACGCCCCAGCCGAGAGCCGCAACATGCCGCCAATCAGCAGCGTCTCGGCGGCAAGACAGGAGAAGCCCAATGGCACAGCGATGCTTTGCCCAACCGCCGGCTGCGGCCCTCGCCCAAGGCGGTGCAGCTCGGACGGGAGCGGTGGCAGCACGGCCCGCCGGCTGCTGCGCGCGACGGAGGCAGCCATGAACCTGCGCCGCCGCTTTATCCTGCGCCGGGCCGGCGCCGGCGCCGCCGTCAAACGAGGCCCAGACTACCTCTACCGCGATCTGTTCAGCACCAAACAGAAGCCTGCCGAAACCAGCCCCGCCGAGCCAGGCCCCGGCCAACGCACGATCATGGGCGGCTACGGCCTCGTCTTTGAGGACTCGCTGCGCGGCATGGCCCAGCAGAGCAGCCCTGAGTGGGGCCGAAGCGCAGTGCTGGGCGAGAGCCACAAGCGCGCGGCTGGCACAATCACCCAAATCTACGTCATCCCCAGCGATGCGGGCGCCGACGGCTTCATCGGCTTGGTCGATCCGACGGGCGGCGCGGATCCGCGGCTCAACGGCCATGGCCTGATTTGGGAAAACGGCGCGCTGAGCGTGGCGACTCCGGGACAAGCCGTGCCAATCTACGCCGGCCTCCGCAACCTGCGGCCGATCGAGTATCTGGTGACGGTTATCGAGTACGACCAGGGCGCGGCAGTGCTCCTGTCTGCCCCGGAGGAAGATCAGGGCCACGGCATGGAGGGGCCGCTGACAATTCCTGCGTGGCCCCAGGCCCGCTTGCTGCATTCCACGCGCATCGGCGCCGCGCCCATGCTCGCGCCGGCGGCAAGTTTCCTCGGCGATGTGGGCGGCTACATCCATGGACATTTGGTGGATGACATGCGGGTGATCGCCGACATTGCCGACTACGCGCGGCAGGATCCGTTGGCAGCGGTGGCGGATCGCTTCGGCGGGCCCGACCATCCGACCTCGATCGGCCCGGCCTACAGCGCCGAGGCCGGGACCTTCGGCATGGCGGGCGGCGAGGTCTTTGTCGACGGCGAACCGGGGCTCCTGCGGATCTACCGGCCGAGCGACCTGTACGACGCCAATGGCATCTACGAGTGGGATGTGGTGATTCCCGAGGGCGGCGCGCCGCTCAACGCCGGCGGCTACTTCTGCCGCGCGGACGGCGACAACTACTGGCGCTGGCTGGCGGATGATGGCTCCTTCAGAATCCAAACCTGGGTTGATGGCAGCTTCGATCGCACGATCTACAGCACCCACTACGATTGGGCCCCGGGCCTGCATCAGGTGCGGATCCAGCGCCAGGGCGCAAGCGTGCGCTCCGCGATCAACGACACGCCGCTGTCGGTCGGCAACTGGTTCGCCGATCCGAACAACCGCCACCCGCGCGGCACCGGCATCGGCTTGTACAGCATCAACGCCACGGCGATGCGCTGGCGCTACCTGGCGGCAACGCCGCCGGTCTTCATGCTGGCCGAGGCTGGGCAGCGGGGCGTCGCGCCGCGCCTGGCCGCCGCCGTCGCCACCATCGGCAGGGACAACTTCGAGCAGCCGGGGCGGCTGAGCGAACGCAGCGCGGAGGCCGGCGGCCGCTGGACCGAGCCCTTCGGCGAGTGGAGCGCCAAAGCCGGCCGAGTAGCATGCGGGCGCAGTCCCGCCGATGGCAACGGCACCAATGCCGCGCTCCAAGAGCTTGGCACGCCCTATGGCCAGTTCGAGGTGACTGTCCACACGGCTCCCGTCTTCAGCACCGGCCTCGTCCGCGCGGGAATCGTCCTCAATTGGCGCAGCAACCAGGAATATATGGCGATCCGCCTTTTTGCCGATCCGCTGGGCCAGCCGCTCAGCGACGAGGTGGAGCTGCTGGAGATTGTCGGCGGCAACGGCCTCATCCAGCGCAAAGTCAATATCGGCAATGCGTTGCTGGCGGACGGCGCCTATCGCCTGCGGGTGCAGCATTTCGTCAAAGCCAGCGATGGCCGGCAGCGCCCGATTGTCCAGGTGCTGCTGTGGGACGGCGCGGCATGGCGGCCGCGCCTGACCCACACGCCAAGCATGGCCTTCTCGGCGCCCAGCCACGGCCTGTACCTGGACCAATCCGACGATGGCTCGACCTTCAGCGGCTGGCACGCCCAGGCGGTGATCGCCTAGCGCTCATGGCGCCGCCGCGCCGATGGCCGCATCGAGATCGCGCCACAAATCATCGGCGTCCTCGATGCCGACGCTGAGGCGGAGGAGCGTCGGCGGCAGGTGGCCCTGGCCGGGGATCGCCGCGCGCCGCTCCATCGTCGACTCAACCGCGCCAAGGCTGGTGGCATGGCTGATGAGCCTGACGCTGCGGCAGACCGCATCAGCGAACGCCGCCTCGCCGCGCAGATCAAAGGAGATGATGGTGCCGAAGCCTTTGAGCACGCGCGCCGCCGTCGCGTGGGTCGGGTGCGACGCGAGGCCGGGGTAGCGGACGCGGGAGACCAGCGGGTGCCGCTCAAGCCGCTCCGCTAGCCGGCCAGCGGTTTGCTGGGCGCGCTGGAGGCGCAGCGCGAGCGTTCTGGCGCCGCGCACGGCGAGGAAGGCTTCGAGCGTCCCCGGGGTGGCGCCGGCCAGCTCGCGGGAGATTTTGAGCGCGTGCAGCAGCCCGTCGTCGCAGGTCGTGGCGACCCCGGCCAGCAGATCGGAGTGGCCGCCGATGAACTTGGTCGCCGATTGGAGCGCCACCGTGGCGCCGAAGGCCAGCGGCTGCTGGTTGAGCGGCGTGGCGAAGGTGTTGTCCACGGCGACGATCGCGCCGGGCTTGCGCGGCGCCGCGCAGATCGCCTCCAGGTCCGCGACAGCCAGCAGGGGATTCGACGGCGACTCAAGCCAGATCAGATCAGCGCCGCCGCAGGCCTCGATCCAGCCGGCGGTATCCTCCACCGCCACGCGCCGCACCGTCCAGCGCCCCGTCGCGGCGCCCGCCGCGGCCAGCCCGGCGACGCCCTGGTAGCAATCGTCGGGCAGCGCCACCACGGAGCCGGCGGCGAGCTGATCAAACACTGCGGCGATCGCCGCCATGCCCGAGGCGAAGGCGACGGCCTTGCCTGCCTCCAGGCCGCCGACGATCGTCTCAAGCGCCTCCCAGGTCGGCGTGCCGTCGTCGCGGGCGTACTCGCGCCCGCCGCCGATGATGAAGTTCGAGGCGGGGATCAGCGGGACATTCAGCGGCGAGCCGGGCTCGGAGCTGCGGCCGGCCGAGACGAGCCACGATTCAGGCTTGATGTCAGACGGGTGATGGGCCATGGTGCGATAACCTCCAGCAATGGCATGCGCCGGGCGGCTAAAACCATCAACGGCCCGCCGAATCGGGGCCGCTGATGGGAGAGAAGAGAGAGGAGAAGGTTTGACCATAGTGTACCGCACCATGTGCCGGAACGCAAGCAGGCGGCGGCAAGCGATTCCTAGCGCGGCGCGAGGCGGCCCGGCCGTTGATATAATGCGGGCATCGCATTTGATTATGATCGGCCGCCGGGCGCCGCCCGGCTGGCTGCGGAGGCAACGCAGATGATATGGAGCTGGAGCCAGCTGATCAGCGGGATCGTGCTGGGGGCGTTGATTGTGCCGGCGCTGCTAAGCGTCGTGCGGAGCGAGCGCCGGATCCTGGCGATCGTCCTGACCGGCCTGGGGATCGCGCTGGCGGTCGGCGGGCTGACCTACGCGGTGGGCAACCCGGGCGCGGCGGCCATCGGATCGATCGTCGCCTGGCTGATCGGCTGGTCGGGCATCGCGACGGCGGCCTGGTTCGTGCGCCGGCGCGTCCAAGCGGCGGACGCCGCCGAGCGCGCGTCGTAGCGGCGTGGCATCGCCAGGGCCGCGGCTGGCGGGATCGGCTATACTCGGCGCGGATTCATTGGTGATAACAAGGAGGATATCGATGAAGCGGTCCCATCCGCTCACCCTGGCGGTTGGCGGCGGCATGGTGGTGCTCGGGGCGGCGCCGTTCCTGGGCTTCAATCTGCCCACGATCGGCTTCGCGCTGCTGATCGCCAGCGCGGCGCTGTTCAGCGGGCTGAAGCCCCAGAGCGCCGGCAGCGCACTACTGGCGCTCTGGCTGCTGGCCCTGGGCGCCACGACCCTGCTCTCCTTCGAGGTGCCCGGCCTCGTCACGCTGCTGCCGCTGCTGGCGATCATCGGCGGGGTCTTGATTCTGCTCGACCGCTAAGCGAGCCACCGGCAGCGCTGTCGCATGCATTCGGCGGCGCTGCTGGCGGCTGGCACGGGATCTGCTCGGCTGGCGGCAGCATCCGTTGCGCCCCGCGCCGCATGCCGGCGGGCGGGTTTGGGTGCCTTCGCCGGGCGGCGCCCGCCGGGGCATCGCAGGAGGTTCGATGCCGCCGCCAACCCGCCGCCAGTACTTGCCGCTGCTCCAGCGGCTGCTCGCCATCCACGCGCCCTCGCTCCGGGAAACCCTCGCCCAGGCCAGCACCTTGATCGCCGACGCCTTCCAGGCCGATAAAGTCGATTGTTTCTTTCACGACCCGGCCGCCGGCATGCTGGTGGCGCTCGGCACCAGCCAGACGCCGCTCGGCCTGCGCCAGCAGGAGCTGGGGCTGGACCGGCTGCCCCTCGTCAACGGCGGCCGCATCGCCTGGGTCTTCCAGACCGGGCGGCGCCACCTGACCGGCGCGTCCCACCGCGATCCCATCGAGCTGCCCGAAATCATCCGGCAGCTCGGCGTGCGCTCGATCATCGCCGTGCCGATCCCGGCGGATGACGGTAATGACGGCGTGCTGGTGGCCGCCGCCATCCGCGAGGAAATGTACCAGGAGGCGGATCTGGATCTGCTGGACGCGACCGCCGAATGGGTGCGCCTGCTCCGCCAGCGCCAGGAGGCCATGCAGCAAGCGCTGGACCGGCCGGCGACGGCCCAGCTAGCCACGCCCGAGGCCACCATCGCCCATCTGACCAGGGAATGCGCCAGGCTGCGGGCCGAGATGCTGTACTGGCAGGCCACCGCCGATGAATTGCTCGCCGAGCTCCAACGCCGGCAGCACGCCATCCCGCACGCGCAATGGCCGCCAGCCGGCAAGCAGGCGCCCTGAGCCGCGCCAGGCGACAGGGCGGTCGTTCGGCGCTACAATAAGCGAGCGGCAGGAGCGGAGAGATACGCGCGCCGCAGCCTTGAATCGGCTTGCGAGCGCGGCGCCCTAGCCTGCTGGCGGCTGGCGGCTGGTTTGCAGCGCGACCAGCACCGCCCGCACGCGCCGCTGATTGTGCGCCGGATTGCCGCGCAGGGCGCGCGCCATAAACGCCATATCGAGGCCGGACTCCAGGCCGGCCCGGATCCATGCAGCCTCTTTGCGCCGATCCTGAGCCGGGCGGCGCAAGCGTTCGGCCGGGAGGCGGGCCGCGGCCCGCCTGGGCCGCCGCTCGCCCGGGGATCTCATTCCCGCCCGGGCGGCGAGCCGGGCCATCGCATAGGCCAGCGCGGCGCCCAATCCCAGCAGCGCCGCCCATTGTTCAGCGACCATCGCAGGCCCTCCCCGGCGGCGCCGGCCATGGCGCCGCATTGCAACGATCAACGCGCCGGCTGGATCCGCGCGGCTCCGCCCGGCCGGATCAGCGGCGCGCATCATGCTGCTGAGGCGTCGGCAATCTACTTGGAGGAATGGATGCACACTCCCGCGCAGCTCACTCGCGCCCTTAACTATCTGCAAGCGATCGGCTACCGGGTGAAGCTGGTGACCAAAGGCTACTGGCGGGTCGAAGCGCCGGACGGCCAGGAATCATGGCTCCTCTCGGCCGATCAGCTCATCCTTTTCGTCATGATGCTCCCCAGCGGCCCCTGATTCATCCGCTCAGCCCGGACCGGCGCCAAGCTCCGCCGGAACCTCAAGATGGATCGGCTCCAGCTCCGGATCGCGCGCGCACAGCGCCTCGGCGACCGCCAGGCGGTGGCACTCGCGCGGGTCGCGCTCGAAGCAGAACAGCGCCGAGGGGCTGGCGCGCACCAGCTCGCCGGCCGCCGCCAGCGCATCCTCCTTCCCGGCCAGATAGGCGCGGTAGGCGACGAAAAACTGCGGATAGTCGCGCTCGGCCTTCAGGAACGCCCGCAGCTCGGGCGGCGTGCCAAGCTCCACCAGATGGACATAGGCGATGCCCTCCGCCGCCAGCCGGGCGCCCAGGGCTTTCTTCGCGAAGCCGGGCTTGCGGCTCAGCGGCAGGCGGCGGATGTCCAGCAGCTGGCGCACGCCGCCTGCCCAGAGGGTTTCGACAAAGCGCTCAAGGCCGCTGCGCTCATAGCCAATCGTGTAGAGCGGTGTCATCGTTCGCGCCCCCGCTAGCTCTGGCCGAGCCGTTCGCGCTGCTCGCGCTCGGCCCGCGCCATCTGCACCAGCCGCTCCAGGATATCCGGCTCCAGCTCGACGACCATGCCGGGCGTGCCGCCGTCGATCTCCACGTCGAACGTCTCGCCGCCCCAGGTGATGTGGAGCACGCCCTCGTCGTCGGCCAGAAACGCCAGCGGCATCGACGGCGGCTCGTCCCCGAACCCTCGCAGATCAAAATCAGACACAC
>DASWWB010000413.1:0-2774 GCA_036406115.1 Herpetosiphonaceae bacterium | reverse complement strand
GGGATCGTAGCCCTCCCAGAGGAAGGTCACATCGACCCAGTCCCAGTCCTTCATGCCCAGATCGTCCCAGAACGTGCCGTCGGCGATATCGATGCCGTTGGGCAGGTTGGGTTTGCGGCCGAACTCATCGCGACCGCCGTTGTAGCCCCAGAGATTGGCGGCCATCGCCTCGGGGACGCCGCGGTCCAGGTCCTTCCACATCTGGCGGTTGGCGGACCAGTAATCGTCGTGGGTGTTCCAAGGGCCGACGTCCCAGACCGGCACGACGACCGAGCGGCCCTTGTAGGAGAGGCGCACCTTGTACTCATAGCCGCCCTGCGAGGAGAGCGAGCGCCAGGAGGGCAGCGCCACGAAGCGATCGCGCTTGGTGATCACATGGCCGTTGGCGGTGCGGCGCCCGACGAGTCCCTCGCGGGTGGCGTGGATGCGGTAGGTCGGGGCCTTACGGGCCTCGAGCATCCCGTAGTTGTCGGTGCTCCATTCGGCGTTGACCGTCACTGAGCGGGCGGCGGGCGTGGCGCCGTTGCTCAGGAGCGCCAGGCGGTACTGGACCGCCGTGACCGGCAGCTCGAAGACCACGCGCTGGCCGCGCGGCGCCTCGTTCCAGAGCTGCCAGTTGCCGTCGGCGTTCTGGCCGCGCACGTCCAGGCGCACGGCGGCGCCTTCGGGGACCGTCGTATCAGTATCGAGGATAACAGCGCCAACGGGTTTTTCATACGGGTGGACAGCTGACAGGTAGGTTCCCGCGCGGGACCACTGGCCCATGTAGCTGGGGGCGGAGAGCGCGCTGTCGGCGAGGATCAGGGTGCCGGCGCCGGTGAGCGCGTCGGGGGTGCCGGTTGATAAGTCATCGGTCCAGATGTCGGGCGACTGTGCCCTTAATTGCAGGGCTGGTATGGCAAGCGCTACGACCAGCAGCAGGGCAACCAGAAGTCTGCGCCGCATGCTCAAACCTCCTACGAGGGCACCGCCAGCCCACGGCGACGCCAGTTAATAATGGAACGGGGTGGCCTGCTACGACTCTCTGTCGTTGGACGCTCGCAACAGGCATCTCGACACGGAGATGGGCGATAATCTGTGCATCATAGCGGCATGTCCGGCGGGTGTCAACTCAGATTTTTATCAGGTTCGGGGACGAACGCAGGATAGGCCTTGCGAATGAGCATCGCAACGTCTAAACTGGATATTATTTATGCAAATAAACGCATAAACGGAGACAAAAACCATGAACGCGCCCTTTCAAATTCCGGCCCGTCCCCCGGCGGAGCTTGCGATCAGCCGCGAGCCGGCCTACAACAATCTGACCAGCCTGGCCCTGCTCAACGCCGCCGGCCAGCTGCCCGACGCCGATCCCTGGCTGCGCGAGACAGCAGCGGCCCTGTCGTTGCAGCAGCGCCGCGACAATCGCCTGGTGTTCGATATTTTCGGCGAGCTGCTGCTCATCCCCGGCCCGGCGCCGGACCTGCCGGCCTATCTGCGCCAGCTGCGGGCCTGCGACCCCGCCGCCCTGCGCGACGAGTTCCTCAGCAGGCTGGAAAGCGCCGGCGCCGCCCCGTTCAACCGGGCCGAGCTGCTGACCAGCCAGCGCGCGTGGGTCAATCTGCTCCAGCCGCTGGCCGAGCCCGAGCTGCTGGCCGAAGCCCATCACCTGCTGATCGACCCGCCGGCGCTCCAGGCGCTGGCCGCCGATCATCTGCAAGCGCTGTGGGACGGCTGGCTGGCGGCGGAGTGGCGGCGCAAAAGCCCGCTGCTGGAGTCGTTGCAGGCCGGCTTGCAGCGCCGCGAGTGGCCGGCGGCGGCGGCGAGCGAGATCATCGGCCGGTTCCTCCAGCGCGAGACGCCGCCGGAGATCAGCGCGCTGCTGGCGGGGGTGCGCAAGGTCGTGATCGTCCTGTCACCGCACATCGGCGGCCACGCCAGCCGCTTCGGCAGCCCAGACACGATCTGGGTCTTCGTGCGCGGCAGGGCCGAGGAGCTGCCGCTGCGCCAGGCGCCGGTCAAGCGGGTCGAGCTGGTCAATCCGCTGGCGGCGCTGGCCGACGAAACGCGCTTGCAGATCCTGGATCTGCTGGCCCATCACGGCCCGCTGCTGGCCCAGGAGATCATCGCCCAGCTCGATCTGAGCCAATCCAGCGTGTCGCGCCATCTCAAGCAGCTGCGCGGCGCCGGCTTCCTCAGCGAGGAGCGGGGCGACGGCGCCAACAAGCGCTACAGCTTCAATCCGGCCAGGATCGATTGGGTGTTCCGCTCGCTCAACGCGGTGCTCAGCGCCGAGCCGCCAGCGCCGCCGGCCCGGCCCCGCGCCGAGCATCCGCCGGAGCTGCGCCACTTCCTCGATTCGGACGGACGGGTGGTGCGCTGGCCCGGCAAGCGCAAAGTCCAGATCCAGGTGCTGGATTATCTCATCCAACATTTCGAGCCCGGACGCGACTACAGCGAAAAAGAGGTCAACGCGCTGATCAACCGCTGGCACACGTTCGGCGACCACGCCACCCTGCGCCGCGAGCTGTACGAGGCCGATCTGCTCGACCGGACCAGCAACGGCGCGCGCTACTGGCGCCCGGCGCCGGATCAATAAGGAGCCACGCAAACGGGCCCGACCAGTCAATCTGGTCGGGCCCGTTTGCGTGCTAGCGATCACACGCCAACGGCGCTAGAGTCCCTGAAATGGCTCCGCTGTGGGCGCCTGCGTCGGCGGCGGCCCCTGCGTCGGGAACGTCGTCGGCGGCGGGGGCGGCGGCGGGCCCTGCGTCGGAGGCGGAGGCAGGGTCGGC
>DASWWB010000412.1:0-4637 GCA_036406115.1 Herpetosiphonaceae bacterium | reverse complement strand
CGGTCGTATGTCAAGAGTGGCGCAAAATGGTTAATCCGGCATCTTGATCTTCCGGAGGCGTAGCGTGCGTACAACCGCATAGAACAGGAGGAGACAGCTGCCCTCGTTCCGAAACGCGGCAGCCATTTTCTTGCTCCGCTTTTTGACTTCTTCGAAGGTCCGCTCGATGATATTGCTGGTACGGATGTTTGGCCAATGTGCCTCGGGAAAGGCATAAAACGTCAAACAGGCATCCCAATCCCGTTGCAAGCAGGCGATCGCCGACGGGTACTGCGTCCGATGTTTCTCGATAAAGGCTGCCGTCAATTGCTCGGCATGCTCCCGACTTGGCTGATAAAAAAGTGCGCGCAGTCCTTGGTGGACCGAATCACGATGTTTTTCCGGGACGTGGCTGAGAATGTTCTTGATTTTGTGGACCATGCAGCGCTGGCGCTGCGACGCTGGAAACTTGGCGGCAATCGCATTGAGCATCGCCTGGTGGCCGTCCGTGATCCACAAATCGACGGTCTCAACTCCGCGCGTTTTGATGTCGGCGAGCAGACTCTCCCACGCGCCTTGGTTCTCACGCTCGCCGGTGGTGAAGCCAATCACCTCGCGTTGGCCGTCGACCGTGATCCCAATCAGCGCCAGGATCGGCATTTTCTGGCCCTGGCCTTCATACATCACGCTGAAATACGTGCCATCGGCGAAGGCATACACATAGCGAGCAGGGAGCGGCCGCGCCTGCCAGGCGGCAAACTCCTCGTCCAACGTGTGAAAGACGCGTGAGACCGTTGACGGGCTGGGCGCGGTGCCAGTGAGTTGCTCAACCACCGCGCCGACCGCCTGCTGGCTGACACCGCCGACGAACATATCGCGCATCAAGGTATCGACCTCAGCCATTCGGCGTTGATAGCGGTCGAACAGCTGGGTGTGGAAGCCGCCGCGGGTGCGCGGGACGGGCAGGTCATCAATCTGGCCGGCGGTCGTGCCGAGTGAGCGCGCCCGATGGCCGGCCCGATAATCGCCGCGCTCGTCGGTGCGTTCGTAGCGGCTCGCACCAATGAAGGCGGTGACTTCTTCCTCCAGAATATCAATGAACGTCGCGCGAATAGCCTGGCGGACCTGCTCTTGGACGAAGGCGTGAAAGGTGTCGCGGGCGGCTTGACCATCAGGGTCCAGCTGGGTATCCTTGGCGGTGGGAGTCATGGCATTCTCCTACGCTTGGGTGTGGTTACCACAAGTATAGGATGTCGGGCTCCCATTTTGCACCACTTTCAAAATACCACCTTGCAGCCCGCCAGCAGGCGGCCGCCACCCTTCCCGCACGTCCGACCCCCCCGGTTGACGATCGGCCCTGGATCTGGGCATGGATGGCGTTTGTTGTGACGCTCACCATGGGGACCTTGCTGATTGTTCCGGGGAGCCTACTGGAGCAGCTGACGAGAATCGTCTCTGGCGTCTGCGATCAGAAGCACCCCCTGCTGTTTGGCCGCGTCACCCTCCCCTTGTGCCAGCGAGATACAGGGATCTACACCAGCGCGCTCTGCACCGTCCTGACCCTCCTGGCGCTGGGGCGAGGGCACGCCGCCGTCTCACCGCCCCGGGCCATCACGCGGGTGCTGCTGGTGGGCGCCCTTGGGATGGTCGGCGATGGCGTTAACTCCTGGCTTTTTGATTATGGGCCGACGTATCTGTACACCCCGCAGCCCCTCCTTCGGATCCTGTCCGGCATTGCCATGGGCATCGCCCTGGCCACCTATCTGCTGTTTGCGCTCAATGCCCTGCTGCGCCAGCACCCTGACCGGGACCTGCGCGTGCTGTATTTGTGGCGCGAGCTGGGGGTGGTCGGCCTCGTAAATATCCTGGTGTTCGCGGTGCTGCACCTGCGCCTCCCCGGGCTGGCCTATCCGGTTGCGCTGTTCAGTACCCTGGGCCTGCTCGTTATGAGCCTTGGCATGAACCTGCTCCTGGTCGGCGTTCTTGGCCGGTTTACGCACACCTTCATCCGCTGGGGCCAGCTGGCCCGGCCGGGGACACTCGCACTGGCGCTGACGGCCATCGAATTCTGGCTGTTTGTCGGGCTCCGCCATCCGCAGTAGGAAGGCGCAGGCTGGTCGCTGGTCTCGGCGGCTGCTATACTGCGAGCACAGCGTCTGGCATCCTGCACGATCTTCCACCCGTATGCGTTGCATTCATCATCCCTACGCGAGGTTCTATGACCGCTCCTCCTGCCCCCCTCTGGCCGCCCTATGTGCAGCCGCGACCAGGTACCGCGCCATCGGTCGATGAGCGCCTGTATTTGCCGGCTGGGGTCGTCGATATGTTTTACCTCCAGGCAACGCCCGCCCAGGCGCCGGACCTCATCTGTGTGCTTGCTTGCCTGGGAGGCTCCCTGCTGGTGGTGCGTTCGGCCGATCGCACGACGCTTGCGGCCGATCTCCAGGCGCAGATTCAGGCCGCCGAGGTCAATCGCCGCGGTCAGTTTCGCGTCCTCCACAGCGATGAGCTCTGGGTGGCCACCATCGATGCCTTGGAGCAGGATGTAAATGTCGCGGGGTACAACGATGCGGTGACGCTCTATGGGCGCATGCATGCGGTGGTGCGCGGCCGGACACCCACGATCCAGGCGCTGGCCACGGATGTGCGCATGATGGTTGGCCGCCTCGATCTGCTGTATGGCTGGCGGATTGGCCTGGCAGCCCCCTTTCAGCATCCGGTGCGGGGCGATGAGGTGCTGCTGCATGCCCTGATCCCGGTTGCCCCCTGTGTCACCATCGAGCAGCGCCGAGGGCTGACCCTGCTGTACCCCCTGCTGGATCCGAGCCGGGTGCAGAATCTCGATAATCGCCCGCTGACCCTGGGCATCATCTATGATCTGCTGGCCCAGCTCCAGCACGATCTGGCGAGTGTGCAGCCCGATCATCGGCTTGCCCGGCTGGTGATCCCCGTGCCCAGCCGGCAGCAGCTTGAGGCGGATCTCCAGAACGATGGCTATGCGATTCGTGGCGATGTGGCGGTGCGTCAGTCGGCCGCGGCGGGGGGAAGCGCGCCGACCTCGCTGCTTGGGCGCATGCGTCAGTGGGCGGCCACCTGGTCGGCCGCATCGATTCCCCTCCCACCGCAAGCAACCCTTCCCCTCTATAGCCAGCTCATCGACGATGTGCTCCAGGCGATTACGACGCCGCCGGACCTGGCCATGATTGCGGCGCTGCGGCAATGCCTGCTGCCGTCGACCGCCCCAGCGGCAGCCCCATCACCAGGCCCGCGTGCGCCTGCCCCGGCAACAACGGGGCGACGCTCGCCGCCCAGTCCGCAACGACCGCAGGCAACAGCGGGTGGGTGGGCCGCTGATTTTACGCGCGCCCCCGTGCCGCCACCACCAACGGCGCCGTGGTGGCAGGATTTCGAGCGGGCCGCCCACCCGCAGTCGACGATTACGACCACCACGGACTGGTCGCCGCCCGGCCCCGCAGCGGATGGGCCCGCAGCAGAGGGGCCAGTGGCATGGCGCCAGGACTTCGATGCGCCGCCCGCGCCAGCGCCGCCCGCCGCCGAACCTGACGATTGGGCGCGTGATTTTGATTAAGCACCTGTAACGGACGATTGATCGCCGACGTAGGATGGACACGCAATCTGTAAAGGAGTCATGCATGTCACGCAAAATTCATCGCGAACAGGGTCTTCAACCGATCTTTGCCGATCTTCATCTGGATGACGAGGGCAAAAATCTGACGGTCGAGGTTGCCTTTGCGATTGATCCCCACATCGAGAAAATGGCCGCCGCTTTTTATATGGATGGCAGCCAATCGATGCAGCAGGCGGGAAATTATACGCGTGCGCGCAGTTTTTTCTCGATCGCGCTTGGCAAGCAGCGCAACCCTGTGCAGGAGGCGATGCAGATCATTGTCCCCTACATCACGCAAAAAGATGCTGATGGCGTCTGCCGGGTCGCCTACTGGGCGGCGGGACGGGAGGGCAAGGCGGTTGAGCTGATTGGCGAGCTGGACAGCTCGACCGCCGCCAGCTATAAATATCATGGGCCGCAGGTGTTTGGCGGCGGGACCCACCTGCTGCCGGCGTTGCGCGACTTTGTGGCCTATATCCAGCAGCTGCAGCAGAAGACCGAGGTCAAGGCCGCGCTGGCGATCGTAGTGACCGACGGCCAGATCCACGACTTCGATGACCTCACGCGCTATACCAAAGAGATCGCCAACGCCATTATGGCGAAGAAATTTCCGCCGGCGAACATTGTGCTGGTTGGCGTCGGTGAAAGCATCGACCATGAGCAGATGGAGCAGCTGGGCGAGGTGACGCCGAAGAACTTCACGGGGCGCGATATCTGGTGTTGCGCGGAGGCCGAGAGCGTGGATGACCTGCCCGAGCTGGTTGCGCACCTGCTTGACACCAACACGCCGGCGTTCTGGGGCGGTGCGGTGCTGAAAGATGAGCGGGGCACGGTTTTGAAGACCTGGGAGGATATGGTGCCGGCCGTCTTCGAGTTTACTGTGCCTAAAACGGCCAAGTCCTTCACGCTCCAAGTGGGCAGCGATGTCTTTACCCAAACCCTGGAGTTTCCGGAGGAGGACCACTAGATCGCGTCGGTGCCCGTCCAGTTTGAACCATAACCGTACGAGCGCGGCGGTGGGATACTCCCA
>DASWWB010000411.1:0-3930 GCA_036406115.1 Herpetosiphonaceae bacterium | reverse complement strand
GCTACGGCAGGGCGGCCATGCAGCTGGCGCTGGCGGAGATGCGGGCGGCCGGCGCGGCGTCGGTCGGCGTCGGGTACGAGGACGACAACCACGCGGCCCGGCGGCTCTACCGCGAGCTGGGCTTCGTCGAGACCGACGAGCAGCCCTTCGGCCAGCCCTTCGCCGTGCTGACCTTCGCGGAAGGCGGCGGGACGGAGGGATGATCGCCTACTACGACGTCTGCGGCACGCCGACGCTCAACGAGATCCGCGCGCTGCTCGACGGCGGCGGCTACCGGGAAAGCGCCGACACCCCTGCGGCGCCAGGCGAGTACCGCTGCCGGATCTGGGACGCGGCGCCGGGCTGGGGCGACTGGATGTACGAAATCGCGATCTGGGAGCTGGAAGAACAGCCGTACCTGAGGCTCATCAAGGAGGTGCGCTGACCAGTGACTGCCGGACAGCCAAGAGGGACTCGGCGCAGCCGCGACCCCGCAGGTTGCCGCTGCGCCGGGTAGGCGGCGGGCTAGTCGCCGCGCTCGACCAGGGCGCGGACCTTCGCCTCCTCCTCCAGCACGGCCTCGACGGCCTTGGAGGAGAGGATGCCGGCCTCGATCTGCTCCTGGGCGTGCTTGCGGTTGAGCGTGAGCAGGCCCTGCTCGTCGCTGTCGAAGGGCAGATCGGCGTCGAGCTGCTCGGCGACCGCGCGCAGGACCTGGATGCGGGCCCAGCGCTTGTCCTCGCCGGCGATCATCGTCCAGGGGGCGTGCTTCGTGGAGGTGCGCTTGACCATCTCGTTGACCGCCTCCTCGTAGGCCGGCCACTTCTCGCGGTTGCGCCAATCGTCCTCGGTGAGCTTCCAGGTTTTGAGCGGATCGTCGCGGCGGTCCTCGTAGCGGCGCAGCTGCTCCTCGGGCGAGATATGGACGAAGAACTTGAGCAGCGTCGTGCCGTCCTGGCGCAACAGCCGCTCGAAATCGTTGATCTCGTCGTAGGCCTGGCGCCACTCGCGGCGGGTGGCGAAGCCCTCGACCCGCTCGACCAGCACCCTGCCGTACCAGGAGCGGTCGAAAATCACAATCTGGCCGGAGCGCGGCATGCGGCTCCAGAAGCGCCAGAGATAGTTGTGGGCCAGCTCCTCGGCGGTGGGCGCGCCGATCGCGTGGACCACGTAGCCGCGCGGGTCCATCGCCTCGGTCAGGCGCTGGATCGCCCCGCCCTTGCCGGCGGCGTCCCAGCCCTCCAGCAGGCAGACCACCCGGTGGCCGAGCTGGAACACCGCCCGCTGGAGGCGCAGCAGCTTGAACTGCAACGCCTCCAGCTGCTCGTTGTAGTCGGATTTCTTGAGCTTCCGGCCCAGATCGACCTCTTTGAGCGCGCCCATCGCCGCCTCCCGGCTACACCAGCTCGCGGAGCAGCGAGCTGATCTGCTCGATCCGCTGCTGGTTGATCGAATAATACTTGGCCCCGCGATCGCGGCGGACCAGCAAGACGCCGGCGGTCTCCATCAATTTGAGATGGCGCGAGACCGCCGACTGGTGGATCTCCAGCAGATTGACAATCTCCTGGGCGTACAGCTCGCGGCTGTGGAGCAGCGCCATGATCTGGAGCCGGGTCTTGTCGGCCAACGCCGCCAGCGGCTGGTAGAGGCCCTGGGTGCGCTCCATCTGGGCGTCGCCCTCGGTGAGCGTGACCGAGCTGTTGTAAAAGACCGTCAGGATGGGCTCGTTGAACAGAAAGGCCAGGTAGGGGCCGATGAACTGCGAGGGCACGAAGCGCGCCTCGCGGATGCGCTCGAGCGAGCCGTGGAGGCGCTCGGGCAGCATGCGGCCGGTGACGCTGGCGAACAGCTCGGGGAAATGCTGGCTGTAGCTGTGGGAGCGCTGGTAGGTGATGTTGCGCTCGCGCTGGGGCTGCTGGTCGGCGTAGATCGGCGCGTAGACATCCTCCCAGAAGCGGCGGGTGGTGGCGGCCAGGGCGTCGCGCCAGGCGGCGGGATCATCGAAAATGGCGGCCACCTCGCCCGGCGCCAGCGGGACCGCCAGGCGGGCGGCCAGGGCCTCCAGCCGGGCGCGGTCGGCGACCAGCTCGTCGATCGGGCGGTCGAGGGCGACCTCCTCGCGCTGGGCGGCGAAGGCGAAGATATCGGTCAGGATGGCGTGGCAGTCAGCGGGGGAGAGCGCTTCGATGCCGGCGACCAGGGCGGCGGCATCGACGTGGGCGGGGCTGTCGGCGGCGGCGAAAAGATGGGCGGCCAAGCCCTCCATCACCAGATAGGGATATTTGCCGATCCGCATGCAGCGCTGCATGTCGTGTCTCAGGCCCGGCGGCAGCGCCGCCGCTGTCTCGATCACCCATTCGCTCAGGCCCTCGAAATCGTGGACCAAACAGATCAGCCCCATCGTCGACAGGACATCGAGGCCCAGCGAGGGGAGAAACTCCACCTTGAGCGCCGGCTGCCCCCGCACCAGATCCGCCATAGCTTGCTCCTACACCGCATGGGGTGGAAATACTTTATGCTTAATTTCGGATACTAGCATAGCCATCCATGGGCGTCAATGCGAGGCGAAACGATTGACGGCGGCGCGCGGTTGACGCTCCCTGCTAGTTAGGGTACGATTAATCGACGCGCCTGCATAAAGCCCCCCAGCTTTAGTCCACCCGCGCTCGCTTCTGGAGGTTTGTTGATGAGTCTCGATAGCTTCGCCTGGCTTGCGGTATTTCCAGCCCTGGGTTTCCTGATTGTGATCCACGAAATCGGCCACTACTGGGTCGGCCGCAAAATGGGGATCAAGATTGAAGAGTTCGGCATCGGGTTCCCGCCGCGGGCCAAGGTGTTGTTCACGCGCAAGGGAGTGCCCTTCACCCTGAACTGGCTGCCCCTGGGCGGGTTCGTGCGCTTCGCCGGCGAAGAAAGCGGCTTCGACGACCCCGACAGCCTGCTATCGGCCTCGCCCGGGCGCCGCATCCCGGTGCTGGCGGCGGGCGTGATCGCCAACGTGCTGGTGGCCATGGCGCTGTTCGCGATCATCTTCAGCATCTGGGGCTATCCGCAGGTGGTGCCGGGCCACACCGAGATCGGCACGCTCTACGAGAACGCCGAGCGCGCCGGCCTCAAGGTCAACGACCGGATCGTCTCCATCAACGGCCAGCCGATCACCGAGCCCGCCCAGGTCAAGCCGATCGTGCAGCAGAGCAAGGGCCAGCCGGTGGCGGTGGCGATCGAGCGCGACGGCCAGCCGCAGACCATCTCGGTCACGCCGCAGCTTGATGACAAAGGCGATTATCTGATCGGCGTCGGCGTGTCGCCCAAGGTCGAGAACACCAGGATCAACCCGTTCCAGGCGCTCTGGCGCGGCATCACCCACAGCTTCGTCCTGCTCGTCGAGATGTTCACCGGCTTCGCCACGCTGCTGGGCAGCCTGTTCGGCCTGGCGGCGGCGCCCGACGGCGGCCTGGCCGGCCCGGTCGGCATCGCCCGCATCACCGGCGCGGCGGCCCGCAACGGCCTGCGCGACTACCTCCAGCTCACCGCAGTCCTCAGCCTCAACCTGGCGCTGATCAATATCCTGCCCATCCCGGCGCTCGACGGCAGCCGGATCGTCTTCGCGCTGGTCGAGGCGGTCCGCCGCAAGAAAATCGCCCCGGAGCGCGAGGCTTTCGTCCACGCCGTCGGCATGACGGTGCTGCTGGGCCTGATGCTGCTGATCACGGTCTCGGATGTCAGCAATGTCATCAATGACAAGCCGCCAATCTCGGGCGGCGACGCGCCGACGGTGGTGACAACGCCCACGCCGTGAGCAGGCGCGGCGGCCAGCCCGCCAGGCGCTCGCCGGGGCCGGTGATCCGGGCCAGCGAGCTTGGCGAGCATGAGTTCTGCGGCAGGGCCTGGTGGCTGCGCCGCGCCCTCGGTTGGGAGACACGCTTTCCCGAGCGCCTGGAGCGCGGCGCC
>DASWWB010000410.1:0-3004 GCA_036406115.1 Herpetosiphonaceae bacterium | reverse complement strand
CGAGCTGCTGGCGCTGGACTCGGCGAGCGGCGCCGAGCGCTGGCGCACGCCTTTCGCCGGCGGCTGGCTGAGCGTTCGCGGAGCCACGCTCTACGCGGAGCCGCGCGAGGGCCTGGAGCGCGTCGACGCCTACGACGCCGCCACCGGCGCCCTGCGCTGGAGCCATGCCGGCAGCCTCGCCGCCGCCGACGCCCGCAGCGCCTACCTGCTGATCGGCGATGAAGAAGCGCTGGCGCTCGACAGCGTCACCGGCGCCGAGCGCTGGAGCCGCGATTGGGCTGATCCACGCCACGACGCCATGATGCCCGGCGCGCTGAGCACGCCGGGCATGCTCGCGGCCTATCGATTCGGGCTGAACGACGGAAATTTCGAGATGCGCCTGAACAGCGTCGATCCGCTGACTGGCGCCGAGCGCTGGCGCGCCACGCTGCTGCCCACACCTGCGGGAGATTCAATGTCGTTCGATCTGCTGTCGCTCGACAATCGCGCGCTGCTGGTGCAAATCCAGGCCGAATGGTTCTGGCTGGACGCGGCGACGGGGGAGCTGCGGCTGGTCGCGTACGGCAGGGAGGCCCGGGTCAGCGACGGGACGGTCTACCTGCTGGGATTCGGCGAGATTTCGGCGCTGGGCTGGCGCGAACCGTGACGGCGCGCACTTGACAAGATCGGCCATCGGCGCTATCATGCGCCAGCGTTCAAAAGCAACGCCGATGTAGCTCAGTTGGCAGAGCAGCTGTTTCGTAAACAGCAGGTCACGAGTTCAAGTCTCGTCATCGGCTCCACACTTCCCTCAGCCCTCCCGGCTGAGGGTTTTTGTTTGCTCATCGAAATCAAACACCAGCGCCTGGTTGAGCGGCTGGCCGCGAAACGTGCAAATGCTGGCGTTGACGCAGGCGGTGGGGCCGCGAAACGTCACGCCCCGGCCCTCGTGGATGTGGCCGAAGACGTGGAGCGGCGGCCGGACCCGGTCCAGCGCCGCCAGCAGATCGGCGCAGCCGGCGTCGGCGCCGCGGATCGTGCGGTCGCCGTGGCCGCGCGGCGGCCCGTGGGTGAGCAGCAGATCGACGCCGGCGGGGATCAGGTCCCATTTCGCCCGCAGCGCCGGCCCCGGCGGCAGCATGAAGGCCCAATCGTGGAACAGCGGCGTCCAGGGAGTGCCGTAGCAGCGCAGCCCGGCGATGGTCGCGGCGCTGTCGCAGAGATAGGTGGCGTTGGTCAGCAGGGCGGCGGCGCGGGCCGGCTCGCGCTCGAAGCACCAGTCGTGGTTGCCGGCGATGACGAGCTTGTGGCGGTGGGGCAGCCGCCCGAGGAAGGCGTTGAACGAGCGCACATCGTCAAGGACGCCGTCGAGCGTCAGGTCGCCGGCGTGGACGAGGATGTCGCCGTCCGGCACGGCCAGCAGCTCGTGCTGGCCGTGGGTGTCGCTGATCGCCACGATGCGGATCATGGCGCGGCCGGCTCGCCGCCGACGTTGGCAGTCTCGAAAAAGATCAGCGCCGGCTGGTGGACGAAGCCGAGGGCCTGGTTCAGCGCCAGGATCGGCTGGTTGATTGTGTCGTTCCAGGTGCGGACATTCGACAGGCCGTGGCGGCAGGCGTACTCGATCCCGCGCAGCTTGAGCGCGGTGGCCAGGCCGCGCCGGCGCCACTCGCGGCGCACGCCGGTCATCTCGATGTCAAGGCCCTGGCTGGCGGCGTTGGGCCGGGCGTAGCTGAGGCCGATGTACTCGCCGTCCTTGACCGCCACGAAGTAGGGGCGCACCTGCGGGTTGTGCAAAATCCGCCGGACATAGCGCTCGAACGGCAGCGGGGCGGACTCGACCGGCGAGAGCACGTCGGCCAGCAGCGCGCAATCCAGGGCGTAGAGCTGCTCATCACGCCGGGGGTCGCCGGCTAGCTCCTCGTAGGCGAGAATGCGCACGCCCTGGGCCGCCAGCTGCCGCTCCAGCCCGGGCAGAGTGGCCAGATCGGAGCGCGCCACGTCCAGCCGCGACTCCCAGACGCGGAAATCCTCGGCGAAGCCGCGCCGGGCCAGGAAGCGCAGCGTCGGCGCGTCATCCTCGTAGGCCCGGGCCTGGAGCGCGACCGGCTCCAGCGGGGCGAGCTGGGCGCAGAGATGGGCGTAGAGCGCGCCGCCCAGCCCGTGGCGCTGGCTGGGCGGATCGACCCAGACCGAGACAATGAACTTGCGGGGATGATACAGATCGGCGGACTGGCCGTAGGCGCAGGCGCCGACCAGCGCGCCGTCCCGCTCGGCCACCCAGCGCGCGCTCAGCAGCTGCGGGTTGGGGTTGGCGTCCTGGTCGCGCTGCTCGGCGACCGTGATCGCGCCGGACGGAGCCGCGGCGTTGTGGAGATCGACAAACGGCTCGTAGTCTGAATCAGCGAAGGGGCGAATCGTCAGTGGCATAACGTTCCTCGTTGCGGCAGCGCTGGCGCCGCGCCAGCCGCCCCGCTGCGGCGCGGGGCCAATCAAGCATACACCATCCCCCCAAATCCGGGCACCCCCGGCGGTGGCCCGGAGATTGCTCTAGGCAGCGGCAGAGCTTCAATTTGACAAGGTCAACATTAGTTGCTAACATAACGGAAGTTGGGGAGTAGCTACCCGCCCCGCGGGCCGGTCAGTCGTCAATACAGAGGCAGCGCCTCTCGGCTGATCGTACGTGCTCACGCACTACTAGCGAGACCATCACGCCACATCCATGGTGCCGTGAGGTCTCGTTTTGATTTCCCCTCACGGCCGACTTGAAAGGAGTTGATCGTGGGCGGATCTCTGTGGCTCTGGGTGGCCTTCAACGTCTTTGTGCTGGGTATGCTGGCCCTGGACCTCGGCGTGTTCCATCGCACGTCGCACACGGTGTCGGTCAAAGAGGCGACAATCTGGAGCGTGGTCTGGATTTCGCTGGCCATGATGTTCAACCTCGGCGTCTACCTGTTCTGGGACAAGATGTCACCGGGCAGCGGCATGACCAACAGCGAAGCCGGGCTCGCCTTCTTCACCGGCT
>DASWWB010000409.1:0-4126 GCA_036406115.1 Herpetosiphonaceae bacterium | reverse complement strand
CAGCTGCGGCGGCTGCGACTGGCAGCACCTGCGGCTCGCCGATCAGCGGGCCGCCAAGCAGGCCATCCTCGGCGAGCAGCTGACCCACATGGGCCGGCAGGAGCGCGTCCCGCTGCTGCCGACCGCCGGCGCCGAAGCCTGGGGCTACCGCAGCACCGCCCGGCTCCACATCGCCGGCGAGCTGATGGGCTTCTACGCGGCCGGCGGGCGCAAGATCGTGCCCCTGGAGCAATGCCCGCTGCTCGATCCCGCGCTCAACGAGGCGATCGCCGCGCTGCGGGGGCTGCTGCCGATCCCCGGCCTGCGCGAGGCGACCATCCGCGCCAGCACCACCACCGGCCGCCTCCACGCCCTGCTCGACGGCCAGGGCGGGCCCGCCTGGGGCCAGCTGGCCCGCGACTGGCGGGCGGCGGTCCCGGCGCTCAGCGGCGTCAGCGCCGTCGCCCGCAACGGCTGGCGTATGCTGGCGGGCGCGCCCTACCTGGAGGAGCGGATGGGCGACGTGCTGCTGCGGGTCTCGCCGACCAGCTTCTTCCAAGCCAACGTCGAGCGCGCCCGGGCGGTGCTGGCCGAGCTTGAGCGGCTGCTGGCGCTCACGCCCGAGGCCGCGCTGCTCGACGCCTTCTGCGGCGTCGGCACCTTCGTCCTGCCGCTGGGCCGGCGCGTCAGCCGGGCCTGGGGCATCGAGGAAAACCCGGCGGCGATCGCCGACGCCCAGGCCAGCGCCAGCGCCCACTCGATCGCCAATGTCACCCTGATCGCCGGCAAAGTCGAGGACCAGATCGGCGAGCTGGCCGGCAGGATCGACATCGCGGTGCTGGATCCGCCCCGCCGCGGCTGCGAGGAGTCGACGCTGGCGGCGCTGCTGCGCATGGCCCCGCGCCAGATCGCGTATGTCTCCTGCCACCCCGGCACCCTGGCCCGCGACATCCGCGCGCTCAGCGCCGGCGGCTACGGCGTGCGCTCGGCGCAGCCCTTCGATTTCTTCCCCCAGACGGCTCACATTGAAAGCCTGGTGCTGATGGAGCGCGAGCCCGCCTAGCGGCCGGCACCGGGACGTAGCGCAAAGGAACAGCCATGGATCTGTTTGATGCCATCCGCGCCCGGCGCACCGCCAACGGCCCGCTCGATCCGCGCCCGGTCGATCCGGCGGACGTGCGCAAGCTCCTTGAGATGGCGGCCTGCGCGCCGTCGCACTTCAACTCGCAGCCCTGGCGCTTCGTCGTCATCCAGGATCCGGCGGTGCGCCAGCAGATCGCCGAGATCTCCGGCGACTCCATGCGCAAGCTGATGGACGGCGGGCGCTTCTGGAAACGGTACCGCAAGTATTTCCGCTTCTCCAAGGAAGACATCGACGCCAAAGGCGACGGCATTCTGATCGACAATATGCCGGCCATCCTGCGGCCGTTCGCCAAATACATCTTCACCGAGCGCGGCGGCGAAATCATGAGCCGCTTCCAGGTGCCGCGGGTGCTGGGCCGCGACAGCCGCAACCTGGTCGCCGGCTCGCCGCTGCTGCTCGGCATCACGCTCGACACCAACGAGTACAAGCCCGATGATCTCTCCGGCATGTATTCGCTGCTGTCGCTCGGCGCGGTGATGCAGACAATCTGGCTGAGCGCGACCAAACTTGGGATGGGCATGCAGTTCATCTCGACGCCGATGGAGGTGGAGGGCCAGTGGGACAAGATCGTCAAACTGCTGGGGATTCCGCCGGAGCACAGCCTGATGGTGCTGTACCGGCTGGGCTACCTGCCGCAGGACGCCAAGCGGCCGACGATCGACTGGACCTCGTCGCAGCGCAAACGCACCGCCGCCTTGGCCTACGACAATCACTGGAGCCGCCCGTTCAGCCAGCAGGACGCCGCCAGCCCGGCCGCCCCCGCCCAGCAGCAGGAAGCTTAAACAAACGGCGCGCCGCCTCGCGGTGAGGCGGCGCGCCGGGCGGGCCGGACCTACCAGGGCAGGCCGTCGCGCGTCGGGTCGAAATTGAGCGGATCCAGCTCCATCGGCGGGCGGGCCTTGATCTCGGCGCGCTCGCGCTGAGTCACAGGCACCATGAAGGCCGCCGCGACGATCACGACAAACAGCAGGCCCAGGCCGTAGTAGGCGATGGCGCTGACCGGCGATTGGTCGGCCAGCAGCTTGATCCCCACCACGACAAAGGCGAACATGCACAGCGAAATCGCCACAAACGTCCCCAGGCGCGAATAGGCTCGCTCGGGTTTCTTCCACGATTTTCGCGTCGAGTGAGTTGACATCCCTTGAATCCTCCGCATACGGTGTGCTGCCGGTATTTTAGCTGATTCGCGCCGGACTGTCTAACGGGCCGGCGGAAAGGAGCCTCCGATGGATGATCCGAGCGCCTACCTGCGCGCCCTGGCCGGTCGCATCGCCGCCCCCTACCTCGGCCACGCCGGACTGAAGTCGGCGCTGCTCACCGGCTCAAGCGCCGCCGGCCACGCCGATCGCTACTCCGACATCGATCTGATCCTCTACTACGACGAGCTGCCCGACGAGGAGACGCTGCTGGCCGCCCGCGCGACCAACCATGGCGGCGAGCGGATCTGGCAGATTGGCGAGCGCGCCGGCGGATGGATCGCCGAGGCCTACGAGGTGCGCGGCGTCCAGTGCCAGGTCGCCTGCACCACGCTCGCCGCCTGGGAGGACAACATGGCGTCGGTCCTGGAGCGGCTGGACGTGGCGTCGCCCCAGCAAAAAGCGCTGGCCGGCGTCCAGTACGGCATCCCGCTGGCCGGCGCCGCGCTGATCCAGGGTTGGAAAGACCGGCTGGCCGACTACCCGCCGGAGCTGGGCCGCGCCATGGTCCGCCACCACCTGCGCTTCTTCCCGCTCTGGGCCATGCCGGACTACCTCGCCGGCCGCGACGCCCTGGTCTGGCGCTACCAGGCGACGGTCGAGGCCGCCCAGAACATCATCGGCATCCTGGCTGGATTGAACGGCGCCTACCATTCGGCCTTCCAGTTCAAGCGCATGGGCGCCTTCCTAGACAAGCTGGCGATCGCCCCGCCGGAGCTGGCGGCGCGGATCGCCCGGCTGTTCGAGCCGGACCTGGCGGCAGCCGGCGCCGAGCTGGAGCGGCTGGTCGATGAGACCCTGGCGCTGGTCGAAGCGCGGATGCCGGAGATCGACACCGCCGCCGCCCGCCAGCGCATCGGCTGGCGCCAGCGGCCCTGGGATATAACCGATCTGATACTTAATCCTGCTTAACGATTGCGCTCAGATATGGTATAGTTGCGCCGTCCACAGACACACCCATATTCCATTGCGCGCCACCTGCTACGGCGCGCGCGTTTCGTCCATCACGCAGGAGGGGTCCATGTCATTGCACAGCGTCCGTGTCCTCATGTCGGTTGTTATGGCAACGGTCTTTTTGGCGGTCTCCGCCCTCGCGCCGCAAGGGAGGGCGGCCCCAGCCAACGCAGCACCGAGCAACGCTCCCAGTCTGCTTCCGGCGACTCCCACCGCCCAAGCCCTTTTCTACGAAACGGAGTCCAACAACACGGCGGCTGCGGCCAACGCCCTCCCCAGCAATGACATCGTCGTGCGCGGCGATATCTACCGCTCCGGCGACGTTGACTTCTTCAGCCTGCCGCTGCGCTCCGGCGACCGGTTCTACGCCGCGACGATGACGGCCGCGAGCGCGTCCACGAGCGGCGATACCGTCCTGACGCTGCTGGCGCCCAACGGCACGACTGTGATCGAGACTGATGACGAGGACGGCGTGTTCAACGGCAACGCCTCGTCGATCGCCGGCACTGCCATCATCACTGGCGGCACCTACTTCGTGCGGGTGACGGGCTTCAACGCATCCTCCACCCAGGTCCGTTACTACGATCTGCACGTCAAGGTGCAAAGCGGCGCTCCGGTGCCCGAGACCGAGCCCAACAACAACGGCGCGCCGCAAGCCCTGCCCGCCAGCGGCTGGGTTTCCGGCGTGATCAGCAGCACCGCCGCGGCCGTCGACAACGACATGTTCTCGTTCGATCTGAACGCCGGCGACACCGCCTTCCTGAGCCTGGACCTTGATCCGGAGCGCAACGGCGGCTCGGCCAGCTGGAACGGGCGGCTCAGCATGGGCGCCTTCAACAACTTCCTCCTGTCG
>DASWWB010000408.1:0-2110 GCA_036406115.1 Herpetosiphonaceae bacterium | reverse complement strand
CCCCCACCTGGACGGAGCCCAGCTACCAGCCGGCGACCGGCGCGCCGTCCGCCAGCCAGAGCCGCTTCGACTACGAACAGCGCCTGGCCGCCTACGACCGCGCGCGGGCCGAATACGATCGTCGCTGGGGCGCCGGCGCCTATCAGCGCGCCTATGGCCCTCCCCCGGTGTGGAGCGCCGACAGCTACGCCCAGGACGCATCGACCACCGCCTACATCAGCAACGATCCGTCCTGCACCAACAGCAAGACCAACCGCTCCATCGGCGGCGCTCTGATCGGCGCCCTGCTCGGCAGTGCGCTCGGCTCCAACGTCGCGGCCAGCGGCGTGCGGACCGAAGGCGCGGTTCTGGGCGCCCTGGTCGGCGGCGGCATCGGCCTCGGGGTCGGCCGCGCCTCGGCCAAGTGCGACGAGCGCGGCTACTACTACAGCTACGACCAGACCATCCCGTATCGAGAGAGCGACTTCGACCGCTCCCGCCGGTCAGGCCAGTACGGCTACAACGACTACGACCGCATGCAGTGCCGCCTGGCCCCGGCCCAGGTCTCCAGCAGCGAGCAGCGCTACGTCCGGGTCTGCCCCGACGGCACGGGCCGATACCGGATCACCGGTTGAGGCGCGCGGCCAGGTCGTCCTTCTCCCCCCGCGGGAGAAGGGGCCATACGCCCTACTTCTTCGCCAACGGGTGCTTGCTTTGCACCACCTCGCGCAGCCGCTCGCCGGCGACGTGGGTGTAGATCTGTGTGGTGGCGATGTCGGCGTGGCCCAGCAGCTTCTGCACCACCCGCAGGTCCGCCCCGCCCTCCAGAAGGTGGGTCGCAAAGGCGTGGCGCAGGACGTGCGGGCTGACCCGCGCCGGATCGATCCCGGCGTCGGCCGCCGCCTCGTCCAGCAGCTGGGCGAAGCGCCGCGGCGTCAGCCGCCCCGCCTTGCTGCGTGAGGGGAACAGCCAGGGATTGGCGCCGTCGCCTTTCGGCAGGAAGTCCTCGCGGACCTCCAGATAGGCCTTCACCGCCGCCCGCGCGGCTTCGTTCAGCGGCGCCAGCCGCTCCTTGCCGCCCTTGCCCTTGACGATCAGGTAGGCCGGATCGCGCGCCAGCACCGACAGCGGCAGCCCCGTCAGCTCCGAGATCCGCAGGCCCGAGGCGTAGGCCAGCTCGATCATGCAGGCCAGCCGCAGCCCCTGCCCGCCATCGCGCGCGCCGGCCGCCGCGATGATCGCGTCGACCTCCGAGCGGCTCAGCACCTTGGGCAGCGGCCGGCCCTTCTTGGGGGCGTCGACCCGCCGCGAGGGATCATCGCTCCGCCAGCCCTCGCCCAGCACGAACCGATAGAACTGCCGCACGGCCGAGCGCCGCCGCGCCGCCGTCGCCGGCGACATGCCGCGGTCGCTCAGCGCGGCGAAATAAGCCTCGATCTGCTCGGCTCCCGCGGTGCTCAGATCAACGCCGCGCCCTTTGAGAAACGCCTGCGCATCGGCCAGATCCTTCCCATAGGCGGTCAGCGTGTTGCGGGCGCTGGCCCGCTCGCCGGCCATCATCTCCAGGAAGGCTTCGATCCAGCCGGCGCCGTTCATCTCTGCGCCAGCAACCCTTCCACGGCGAAGGCCCGCGCATCGGCTTCCAGCCCCGCGGCCCGCAGGGCGCGGACGATCCGCGCGCGGTCGCCGGTCGCAGGTCCGGCTGCTCCCGCGTCGGCGCTGATCCACAGCGCCAGCAACGCGGTCTCGCCCATCAGCCTGGCCTCGCCGGCCAGGTCCAGAGCCAGGCCCCGCGCCACCGTCGCCTTGCCGGCCTCGGCGCCGGCGAACTTGGCGAACTCTCCGCGCGCCTGCGGCGTCATCGGCGCGCCCAGCGCCGCCAGCAGGATCGCCGCGTTCTGCATCTTGCCGCGGGTCTTGGCGTCGGCGACCGCGCCGCGCTCGACCAGTCGGTCCAGGGTCGGGCCGTCCGCCTTGCCGCCCGCTGCTGCGATCAGGCCGTCCAGCAGCGCCAGCTCGTTCACCGGCGTGGCGTCGGCCGTCAGCCCGGCGCGCAGGGTCTGGGCCCCGGCCAGGTCGCCGACGGCCACCGCCGCCATCGCCGCCCGCAACGGCCCCGGCCCGCTTTCGA
>DASWWB010000407.1:0-1516 GCA_036406115.1 Herpetosiphonaceae bacterium | reverse complement strand
GCGAGCGCTTGGATCTCCAGCAGCTCAAGGCCCTGGCGGGCGGCGGCATTGGCGGGATCGAGCGCCAGCACCCGCTCCAGGCATTCGCGGCGCTGCTGGAGATCATCGAGCACGCCGCTCATCCAGAGCCAGGCCGGCGCGAAATCCGGCTGTTCACGCAACAGCGATGAGAGCAACCTTCGACCTTCGTCTCGCTGCCCTTGTTGCACCGCCAGCTTGGCCTGTGCAAAAAGGTTGTCGGTGTCCATTGTCGTAGTCCTTTCAACGTTCCCCGGCCAGCACCTGCGCGGCGACGAGCACGGGATCCCACACCGATGAGAACGGCGGGGCATAGGTCAGATCACTCCAGGCGAATTCGTCGACGGTCAGGCGCTGCTGGACCGCCACAGCAAGGATATCAGCGCGTTTCGCCACCTCCTCGTAGCCGATGATTTGCCCGCCCAGCAGGCGGCCGCTGCCGGCCTCGGCCACCAGTTTGACGTGGATGGGCCGGGCGCCGGGGTAGTAGCCGGCGTGGTCGGTGGATTCGATGCGGGCCGCCTTGACGGCGAAGCCAGCCTTGCCCGCCGCTTCCTCGGTGAGCCCGGTGGCGGCGACATGCAGATCATTGAATTTCGTGACCGACGAGCCGACCACGCCTTTGAAGGGATGCTCCACCCCAGCAAGGGTCATGCCGAGCGCGCGGCCTTGCTTGTTGGCGGTGGTGCCGAGCGGCATGTACACGTTCATGTCCAGCACGCGGTGGTGGACGGTGGCGCAGTCGCCGGCGGCGTAAACTCGCTCAAGGTTGGTTTTGCCGAGCTGATCGGCGCAGATCGCGCCGCGCGGGCCGAGCCCGACGCCGATCGCCTTGGCCAGCTCGCTGTTGGGCGCCACGCCGGTCGCCAGCAGCACCAGGTCGCCGGCCATGGTCGCGCCGCCGGAGCCGACGCAGGAGACCCGGCCGGAGCCGTCGCCCTCCAGCCCTTCGAGCTTGGTGTCGAGGGCCAGGGTCACGCCGGCATCCTCCAGGGCCTTGGCGACCATGGCGGCCATCTCGGGGTCGAGGGTCGAGAGTGGCCGCGGCGCCATATCGAGGATCGTTACGTTCATGCCGAGCTGGAGGAAGGTCTCTGCCATCTCGACGCCGATGTAGCCGGCGCCGATGATCACGGCGTTCTTGGGGCGGTGGTCGGCGATGTAGCGTTTGATCGCCAGCCCGTCGACCAGCGAGCGGAGCTGGAACACGCCGTTGAGATCGATGCCGCTGACCGGCGGGCAGAAGACTTTGGCGCCGGTGGCGAAGACGAGGTGGTCGTAGCTGTCGGTGACGGTCGCGCCGGAGCGCTGATCGAGCGCCTTGAGCTGCTGGCGGGGGTGGTCGATCTCCAGCACCTCGTGTTCGGTCTTGATCGTGATGCCGGTGCGGGCGAACTGCTCGGGGGTGCGGGCGACGAGGGCGGCGTGCTCGGGGACCTGGCCGGCGATGAAATAGGGGAGGCCGCACGCCGAGTAGGAGACGAAGGGCTCGCGCTGG
>DASWWB010000406.1:0-16814 GCA_036406115.1 Herpetosiphonaceae bacterium | reverse complement strand
ATCGTGTACCACGCGATGGTCGGCTCGCAGATCGAGGACGCCGCCGCCTGGGAGGCCCGCCTGGCGCGCTCGGTCGAGGCCTACGCCCGCGTCGCCCGCCGCGTTCCGAGCCTGCGCATGTTCAATTTCGGCGGCGGCATGCCAACCTCCGGCTACGATCTGGGCTTCGAGTTCGACTATGTCGGCTTCCTGGCCCGCCTGATGGCCAGCACCGCCGAGATCTGCGCCCGCTACGATGTCGACGACCCGATGATTGTCGCCGAGTGCGGCCGCTACACCGTCGCCAACCACAATGTCTATCTGCTCAAGATCGGCAAAATCAAGGCCAGCCAGGGCGCGCTGGAGCCATGGTACCTGCTCAACGGCTCGCTGATGGTCTCGGCGCCCGACACCCTGATCGTCGACCAGCAGTTCGTGGTCCTGCCGCTGGATCGCTGGGACTCGCCGGTCCAGGGCGTGCGCCTGGGCGGCCGCCGCACCTGCGACTCGGACGATCTGTACCCCCGGCCGCACCAGCCGGCGCTTCCCCTGCCGGTCGACGGCGAGGGGCTGGTGGTGGCGGTCTTCGGCGTCGGCGCCTACCAGTCGATGATCGGCGGCAAGGGCGGCGCCCACCACTGCCTGAACCCGGAGATGCGCCGGATTATCATCGAGCAGGAAGGCGACCAGCTGGTGATGCGCGAGATCGCCCCGCAGAACCTCGTGGCGATGATGACCGCGCTCGGCTACAACCGCGAGGTCCTGGAGCCGGTCCGCCAGCCCGTCAGCCAGCCGGTTCGCCAGCCCGCCGAGCGCCTGAACCTGCCCCAGCGCAGCATGCGCTCCAGCCGCCGCCGCCAGACCGCGCCGACGCTGCGCCAGCCGGCGGCCCGCGCCAGCTTCGTGGCCGGCCGCACAGCCCTGACCGGCTCGTTCGCCGCAGGCAGCGCCTGACTGCGCGGCCCGGCGACCCGGCAGCAGCCCGCGCTGAGCGCCTAAACAATGAACCCGCCGTCCTTCGGGGCGGCGGGTTTGTCGTTTTTGGCAAGCTTGGCTAGTGCGGAGGCCTGATCGGCGTCTCGGCGGCGCTGACGGGCCGCTCGTTCTCGGCGCCGAACCGATCCAGGCCCAGGAGCATGAACACCAGCAGCGTGAAGACCAGGCAGCCGATGATGCCGAACAAGGCCTGGTCGTTGTGCTCTTTGCCCACCGTCGTCATCAGCAGGCCGGTCGCGGCGGGGCCGATCACGCTGCCCAAGCCGTAGCAGACATTGAACAGGCCGCTGGCGCCGCCCAGCTTGGCCGGCGGGATGCGCGAGCCCAGGATGGTCAGGCCGATCGGATAGAGCGTGCCGGCGAAGGCGCCGAGCAGGCTGCCCAGGAACAGCAGCACCAGGAACGGCGGGTGCAGCGTCGAGAGCAGCGCCGCGCCCGCCAGCAGCGAGAGCGACGAGAGCAGGATAGGCCGGTAGCCGAAGCGGTCAAGCAGCCTGCCGACCGGCACCTGGGCCGCGATGTTGGCGATCACGGTGACGGTGATCAGCACGCCGATCTGAAATTCGTCGTAGTTGAGGGTTGGTACCAGCGCGATGAGCGTCAGGGTGCCGAAGCCGTAGAGGAACGCGATCACCAGCGGCAGCAGCAGCGGTTTCATCAAACTAAAGCTGATGCCGCCGACCTGGGCGTGGTCGTCGTCGTGATGCAGGCGAGGCTCGGGCACGATCATTAGGACCAGGGCGCCTGCCGCCAGCGCCAGCACCACCGCCAGCATGAACGGCAGCGGCTCGGAGACCTTCCAGAGCACCGTGCCGATCAGCGGCCCCATCGCGGTGCCGGTGGCCAGCGACATGCCGTAGACCGCCATGTTGTGGCCGCGCCGCTCCGGGTCGCTGGCCTGGCTGACGTAGGTTTCGGCCGCCGTCCAGACCGCCGACCAGCCCACGCCCTCCAGCGCGCGCAGGATGAAGAAATAGCCGATGCGGTGGGCCCAGGGCATGAGCGCCATGGCCGTCGAGTAGCAGAGCAGCCCGAGGGCGAAGAACGGCCTGATGCCGAATCGGTCGATGCCGCGGCCGATCGGCCAGGCGGTGAGGACCAGCGAGGCGAACATCACGCTGGTCGTCAGGCCGATGATGAACTCGTTGGCGCCGTTCTCCTGGAGGAGGTACGGGATCAGCGGGTTGACCAGGCCGATGCCCAGCGATGTGACGGCGATGCAAATATAGATCGGCAGCATAGGCGGCCGGACCCGGCCGGGCGGCGCGGGAGGGGCTTTGTCCATGAGAACCTCAGGGTCCGGCGCGACGTGGCGCGCTCAGACGGCGATACGAAGGCTGTCGGGCCAGGTGGAGGTGATGACGTTGACTTCCTCGTCGACAATCACCTGCACGCCGCGGATGTTGGGATGGATGTTGGTGAACCAGCGCACGTCGTGGCCGTGGACATCGTCCAGGGCCGGCCCCAGCACGGGATCGTCCTCGTCGACGGAGCCGTAGCCGCGAGCGCGCAAATCCCAGTTGCCCGCCGCCGTCTCGCGCTTCATCCGGTCGTAGATATCCACGACCCCGTAGCCGCGCTCGGCGGCCAGCTGGCCGATCATGCGATAGACCGGCTCCAGCTTGCTGTTGCGGTCGAAGGCGTAGTGGGCCGGGTAATCGACGTAGATCCCCGTTTCCAGGATAAAGCGGGCCTTGGGATAGTCGCGCTCCAGCACATCGCACAGCTCGATCAGCTTGGAGCGGAACGGCGCGATGCCGTAGCGCTTGCGATCGTTGACACCGTAGCGGATGATGATTAAATCCACGTGCGGGTAGCGTGCCATTGTGCGGTCATAGCGATTAAGGAAATCCTCGGTCGCCTCGCCGTCCAGCCCTTCGTTGACCACCCGCAGCTCCGGGTCGGCGTAGGCTTCGCAAAGCCGCTCCTGGAGCCGGGCCTCGCCGCGCTGGTGCGGCAGCATGTACGAACAGGCGACGGTGCAATCACCGAGTTGGAGAATCAGCGGGCTCTGCATGGTCGGCTCCTGGCTGGCGTTTAATCAGCGTGGTGAACACGCCGGTCTGCACAATCTCATCGCGCTGGTTGAGAATCGCCAGCTCCTGGGTGATCAGGCCGCGATCGGGCTTGCTGGTCGGCCGCTTGGAGCCGATCCGCAGCCTGACCCGCACGGTGTCGCCGAGCTTGACCGCGCCTTTGAACTCCCAGCTCAGGCCGAGAAACGCCATGATCGTGCCGTCCATGATCCCCAGCCGGGCCTTGAGCCCGGTGGCCATGGCCAGGATCAGCAGGCCGTGGGCGATCCGCTCGCCGTAGATCGTGTCAGCGGCGAACTCGGCGTCGGTGTGCAGCGGATTGTAGTCGCCCGACAGCCCGGCGAATAGGGCCACGTCGCCCTCGGTGACCGTGCGCGCCGGGCTGGTCCACTCATCTCCGACCTCAAGCTCCTCGAAATAGTTTTTTGCCATGCAGAAGCCTCATCTGCCGTAGATTGAACGCTCGAATCCTGGCGCTGGATGCGCCGATCAGGGCCGGAAACGGGGCTGGCGCTTTTCCAAGAAGGCCGCCACGCCCTCGCGGTAATCCTGCTCCGCGACGCAATTGCCCTGGGCCAGCGCCTCGGCGCGCAGGGCTTCGGCGAACGAGGCGGCCGGAGCGGCATGGACCAGTTGCTTGCCCAGGCGGAGCGCCGCCGCCGGGCCGTCCGCGAGCTGGCGGGCGAGCGCTTCGGCGGCGCCCAGCAGGCTCCCGGGTGCGTCGTCATCGACCAGCTGGCTGACCAGGCCCCAGGCCAGCGCCTCCTCGGCCGAAAGCCGGCGGGCGGTCATGATCAGCTCCTTGGCGCGCCGCTCGCCGACCAAGCGGGGCAGCAGCCAGGTGCCGCCGGCGTCTGGCACCAGGCCCAGGCGCACGAACGACATCGAGAACATCGCGCCGCGGGCGGCCAGCACGAAATCGCAGGCCAGCGCCAGCGAGCAGCCGTTGCCGGCGGCGATCCCGTTGACCGCCGCGATCGTCGGGCAGCGGAAGCCGTACAGCCGCTCGATGACGCGGTTGATCAGATCGAGGCGCCCGCGCTGCTCGGCGGGCGTGCGGTCCGGCGTCATCTGCTTCACGTCGCCGCCGGCCGAGAAGGCCCGGCCGGCGCCGGTCAGCACCAGGGCGCGGATGGCGGGATCGGCGTCGGCGGCCTCCAGGGCGCGGCCCAGCTCATCCCACGTCTCCAGGCTCATCGCATTGAGCGCCTCGGGTCGGTTGAGCGTGAGGGTCAGCACGCCGGCGGATTGGGTGCGGGCGATCAGCTCCATCAGGCCTCCCGGCGCACTTCGAGGGCGAAACCCTGCCCGCCGCTGACGCAGAGCGTCGCCAGGCCGTGGCGCCCGCCGCGCCGCCGCAGCTCGTGGAGCAGCGTGACGACGATCCGCGTGCCGGTGCAGCCGATCGGATGGCCGAGGGCGATGGCGCCGCCGTTGACATTCAGGCGCTCGGGATCGAAGCCCAGGTCGCGGTCGCAGGCGATGACCTGGGCGGCGAAGGCTTCGTTCAATTCGACGAGATCATAGTCGCCGAGCTTGCGGC
Organism: Herpetosiphonaceae bacterium; assembly: GCA_036406115.1. Taxonomy (GTDB): domain Bacteria; phylum Chloroflexota; class Chloroflexia; order Chloroflexales; family Herpetosiphonaceae; genus DASWWB01. The sequence goes on along the minus strand of DASWWB010000406.1, from coordinate 12,260 downwards.
CGGTGCGGGCCTCCAGCTGGCGCAGCGCCGGCACCGGGCCGATGCCCATGATGCTCGGGTCGACGCCCGCCATCTCGTACTCGCCCAGCTCCGCCAGCGGCGCCACGCCATGGCGCTCGGCGAACGCGGCGCTCATCAGCACCAGCGCCGCCGCGCCGTCGGTGATGCCCGAGGAGTTGCCGGCGCTGACAGTCCCGTCTTTGCTGAAGACCGGCGGCAGCTTGCGCATGGACTCGATGCTGGCGCCGAAGCGCGGATGCTCGTCGCGCTCGATCAGATCGGGGCCGCGCTTGCCAGGCACCTCGACCGGGACAATCTCATCGGCGAAGGCGCCGGCGTTCCAGGCGGCCTCGGCCCGCTGCTGCGAGCGCAGGGCGTATGCGTCCTGCTCCTCGCGCGAGATGCCGTAGAGCCCGGCCAGCTTCTCGGCGGTCTCGCCCATCAGCATATCGGCGATCGGGTCGTGGAAGCCATCGCGGTACATGCCGTCGACGACCTGGGCGTTGCCGAGCCGGTAGCCTTCGCGGAAGCGATCGAGGAAAAAGGGCAGCCGGGACATGCTCTCGGTCCCGCCGACCAGCGCCGCCTCAACGCGGCCGAGCTGGATGGCCTCCATGCCCTGGACGATCGATAGCAGCCCCGAGGCGCAGGCCTGGTTGACCGTCCAGGCCGGCACGCTGTCCGGCACGCCGGCGCGGATGCTGATCTGGCGCGCCACGTTGGGGCCGGAGCCAGCCTGTCGGCCGCAGCCCATGATCGTGACGCCGATCCGCGCGGCGATGTCGGCGACGCCGGCGCGCTCAAGGGCGGCGCGGGCGGCGGCGGCGCCCAGGTCGGCGGCGGAGAGCGACGACAGTCCGCCCATGAATTTGCCAATCGGCGTGCGCACAGCGCTGGCGATAATCACTCGTGGAAGGCTCACAGCAACACCTCGTCGTGTTTTGGCGACAGGCGCCGGCTGGCGCCACTCTGTGCAGTATAGCACAAAGGCGGCCCGCTCCCCCGTAAGTGGGAGCGGGCCGCAGGTTAGACGCAAATGAGCGTTGCGCTGCCTAGCGCGCGCGGCGGTAGGTGGCGCGGCGCGGGCTGCGGATGAAGCTGATCACCAGGGCGAAGATGGTCGCGCCGATGATCGACCAGATGATCGGGAACGGCGTGCCGTCGATGTTGAGCGAGTAGAACTCCGGCAGCGCGAACTGGCGCGCCAGCCACATGCCCAGCAGCGCGCCGATGAAGCCGATGCCGATCGAGGCCAGCAGGCCGCCCATCGAGTAGCCGGCGATCGCCTGGCCCACCGCGCCGCACACGGCGGCAATCACCAGCAAAATGATAAATCCGAGCAGTGTCATCGCAGACCTCCTTGAATATTGCCGTTCCAATAGTCGCTGAGGCCGGATAATGCAACTGGCGTGCCAGCGTTTTCTTGCGCATCCGCGCGGGGGTGCGCTGGCGCGGGGCTTTCGCTGCGCAGGGCGTTTTTGCGCTGGCGCGCGGGTTTTTGCCCTTGCCAGGGCGGGGATCGCCCACCCCCGCCTCCCTGCGGGAGGAGCGCAAGGGGCGTTGCCCCCTGCACCCCCGAACGTACGCGCGTAGTCGGTGATGATTCTTGGTTGGTGGATACCATGGTTTTTGCGGCGGCGGGAAGCGTGCCGGGACGGAAATTCGCCTAGAGACAGATTCGGGAATCACTACCTTGCCTCAAGCGCCTACGGAAAATGGCTCCCCTCACCGCTAGCCTAAACCCAACGTCCGCCCTGCGACGGCCCTGTGCGCCCGAGCGAGCCTGAACGCCCATCACGGCCTTTGGGGGATGCAAGGGGGCACGCCCCCTTGCGCTCCTCCCGCGAGGGAGGCGGGGGTGGGCGCCCATCCCCCTGGCAAGGGCAAAAGCCCCACGCAGCGGAAGCCCCGCCCGCCAGCGCAAAAACGCCCCGCGCGCAGTGGATCAGCTCCGCGCAGCGGATTACCCAAGCCCCTTGCTAAAGACTGGCACCAGCGCGCGCGCCAGGCGCGAGAGCAGGCGGGCGACCGGCGGCAGGCGCAGGGCCGGCCGCAGCGTGTTGAGCAGATCCCGGGCGATGCCCAGCAGGTCGTAGGTGGCGCGCTGCTCGGGCGAGCGATCGCTGAGCCAGAACAAGATAAACAGCAGGTGGAGCGTGTAGAGGACCGTGGCCAGCTCCTGGGCCTGCTGCGGCTTGGGGGCGTCGGTCGCGCCGCTGACCGCCAGCAGATAGACGCTCGTGACCCGCTCGCGAATCTCGCCGGTGGCGGGGCTGAGCACGCCCAGGTCGTTCTGCGGATTGAGGGCGACGCTGAACAGGGCGCCGAGCGCCGGCCGGTAGGGCTCCAGCAGGGCGAGCTTGGCGCGCAGCGTGCGCTCGAAGCGGTCGGCGAGCGGCGCCGCCGGCAGATCGGCCATCTGGCGCTCCAGCTGCTGGGCCTGGCGCTGATAGAGCACCATCACTAGATCTTCTTTGCGGGCGAAATAGCGGTAGGCGAGGCCGAGCGAGCAGTCGGCCTCGGCGGCGATATCGCGCATGGTCGTGGCTTCGTAGCCCTTGCTGGTGAACAGCCGCAGCGCGACCTCCACGATCCGCTCGCGGGTTTGTTCGGCTTTCTTGGTGGCGGGAACCGCCCGTGACGACTCCATATCCGTCTCCTGAACTTGTTCATTCAATGGTAGCAGCGGGCGGATGGGGCGTCAAGGCGGGGGCGAGCTATCAGCTATCGGCTGTCAGCTGTCAGGGGCAATGGCGACAAGGCGCGGCGCCCCTAAGGTCTGGGAGATCCCCGGGACTACGCAATGAATAATGCCGCCTGGACCTGCTAGCCGATAGCTGACAGCCGACAGCCAATCCCCTCTATTGACAAAGCCCGCAGCCTCCCGTATACTTTGTGTCATAATAACACTATTGGAGAGCGACCGCATGTCTGAAACCGCGCAGAACTATGATCCGAGCAAGTACGAGCGACCTTCGGTCACGGTGGACGTCGTCATTTTCACGCTGATTGACGCCCAGCTCCACGTGTTGCTGGTGCAGCGCAAACACTGGCCGCACGAGAATCACTGGGCCATCCCGGGCGGCTTCGTCGAGATGCACGAATCGCTGGAAGAAGGGGCGCGCCGCGAGCTGGAGGAAGAAACCGGCGTCAGCAGCGTCTACCTGGAGCAGCTTTACACCTTCGGCGACCCGGGCCGCGACCCCCGCACCCGTGTCATCAGCGTCGCCTACTTCGCCCTGATCCCCGCCGAATCGCAGAAGATCCAGGTGTCGGACGAGACCAACGATGTGCGCTGGTTCTCCGCCGACGCCCTGCCGCCGGACCTGGCCTTCGATCACAGCCGCATCCTGCGCTATGCGATCGACCGGCTGCGCTCCAAGCTGGAGTACACCACCCTGGCCTTCCAGCTGCTGCCGCGCGAGTTCACCCTGCCCAAGCTCAAGAAAATCTACGAGGCCATCCTGGGCGAGAACCTGGACAAGGCCAATTTCTACCGCAAGCTGCGGGATTCGGATCTGCTGGAGGACACCGGCAAGTTCCGCGAGGGGCGCGGCAGGCCGGCCCGGCTCTACCGCTTCCGCGACTCGCGAGTCGAGGGCGATTTCGTGTTTCGCTACCGCGAAGCGCGCAAGCGGCCGGAGCGCTAGCGATGGAGGCGATGATCGGCTCAACCCGGCTTGAGTTGGTGCGCGGCGACATCGCGCGCCAGGAGGTCGATGCGATCGTCAACGCCGCGAACCGCTCGCTGCTGGGCGGCGGGGGCGTGGACGGCGCGATCCACCACGTCGCCGGCCCGGAGCTGCTGGCCGCCTGCCGCGAGCTTGGCGGCTGCGCGACCGGCGAGGCCAAGCTCACGCCCGGCTTCGGGCTGCCGGCCCGCTTCGTCATCCATGCGGTCGGGCCGGTCTATCGCGGCCGGGGCGACGAGGCCGAGCCGCTGGCCGCAGCCTATCGCAGCGCCCTTGAGCTGGCGGCGGCCCATGGCGCGCGCTCGATCGCTTTCCCGGCGATCAGCGCCGGCGCCTACGCCTACCCGCTGCCCGACGCCGCGCGCGTGGCCCTCGAAACCGTGATCGGCTGGATCCGCCAGAACCAGCGCCTTGAGCTGGCGCGGTTTGTCTTGTGGGACGGCGCGGCGCTGGACGCCTTCCGGCGGGCGCTGAAGCCGCTGATCGAGCGTGCGTCAGGCGACGCACAGCCCTAGGAGGATCGAACCATGGCATTTACCATCGCGCTGGCGCAGTTCCGCCCCCGCAAAGGCAGCTACGCCGCGAATCTTGAGCGGATCGGCGATTTGTTCCGGCAGGCCGCCGAGCTGGAGCAGCGCCCTGACGTGCTGATTTTGCCCGAAACCGCGCTGACCGGCTATTTCATCGAGGGCGGCGTGCGCGAGCAGGCCGTCACGGCGGGCCAGCTGTTCGCCGATCTCCAGCGCACCTACCTGGCGGCGACCGGCGGCGAAGGCCCGCCGCTGGACATCGTGGTCGGGTTCTACGAGCGCTGGCGCGACCGTTTCTACAACAGCGCGCTCTACGCCACGCTCGGCGCCGACCAGGGCGGGCAGGCGGGCATCACGCATGTCCACCGCAAGGTGTTCCTGCCGACCTACGGCGTGTTCGACGAGGCCCGCTTCGTCGAGAGCGGCCGCCACATCGCCGCCTTCGACACCCGCTTCGGCCGGGTGGCGGTCCTGATCTGCGAGGACGCCTGGCACTCGGTCAGCGGCACGATCGCCGCGTTGGACGGCGCCCAGATGATCTACATTGTCAGCGCCTCGCCGGCGCGCGGAGCCGGCGAGGCGCGCCCGTCGAATCTGGCCCGCTGGGACGACCGGGTCCACGAGATCGCCGGCGAGCACGGCGTGTACGTCGCGCTCTGCCACCTGGTGGGCTTCGAGGGCGGCAAGGGCTTCGCGGGCGGCTCGCTGGTCGTCGATCCGCGCTCCGAGGTGCGGGCGCGGGCGCCGCTCTGGCAGGAGGCGCTGCTGACCGCCAGCATCGATCCCGCCGATCTGCCCCTGGCCCGGGCCGACCTGCCGCTGCTGGCGGACCTGGAGGAGAAGCTGCCGTTCCTGGTCGATGAGCTGCGCGCGGCGTCGCAGGACCGCCAGCGCCCCGCCGCCTGGGATCCGGCCGACGATCGCGCCGCGGGCCACACGGTGATGGGCGGCGAAGGCAAAGCCCAGGCCGTCGACAGCGAGGGCGAGCGCCAGCAGCGCCAATCCGGCGCCCCGGCCAATCGCTCGTTCCCGGTGGTCCACGCGCCGCGCTTCGATCCCGAGAGCGACGAGCCGCTGAAGATCAACGCCGAGCTGGCGATCACCTGGCTGGTCGAGTTCCTGCGCGACGAAGTCGGCTATCGGCGCGGCTTCAAGAACGTGGTGGTCGGATTGTCCGGCGGCGTTGACTCGGCGCTTACGACCTATCTCTGCGCCCGCGCCTTCGGCCCCGAGAACGTGCTGGCGGTGCGCATGCCCTATCGCACCTCGTCGCGGGACAGCCTTGACCATGCCCAGCTGGTGATCGACGACCTGGGCATCCAGCACCGCACGGTCGACATCTCGGGCGCGGTCGACGGCTACCTGGCGCTGGAGCCGGACGCCGACGGCCGGCGGCGCGGCAACGTGATGGCCCGCACCCGCATGATCGTCCTGTTCGATCAATCGCAGAAGCTGGGCTGCATCCCGATCGGCACTGGCAACAAGACCGAGCGGCTGTTCGGCTACTACACCTGGCACGCCGACGACTCCCCGCCCGTCAATCCGCTCGGCGACTTGTTCAAAACCCAGGTCTGGGAGCTGTCGCGGGCGATCGGCGTGCCGGCCGAGATCGTCGGCAAGCCCGCCTCCGCCGATCTGGTGGTCGGGCAGACTGACGAATCGGATTTCGGCATCTCGTACCGCAAAGCCGATCGCATCCTGGCCTACCTGCTCCACGGCTACCGCGCCGAGCAGCTGGCGGAGCGCGGCTTCCCCGCCGAGGAAGTGGCGATCGTGCAAAAGCGCGTCAGCTCAACTCACTGGAAGCGCCACCTGCCGAGCACGGCGATGCTTTCGAGCACGGCGATCGGCGAATACTATCTGCGGCCCGTCGACTACTAAAACTCTGAGGAGATTTGCCATGACTAACCAACCTTTGACTGAATCGGCCCTGCCGTTCCTGCGCCACCTCGATGAGTGGCAGTCCAATCTGCCGGCGCTGAGCCTCGACGCCGTGATCGGCGGCGCGCCCGAGCGGGTCGCCGTGGCCTGCGTCGACATCATCAACGGCTTCTGCACCGAGGGGCCGCTCGCCAGCCCGCGCGTGCAAAGCATCGTGGCGCCGATCGCCGGGCTGTTCGGCGCGGCCCGCGAGCGGGGCGTGCGCCACTTCCTGCTGCCGCAGGACGCCCATCCCGAGGACGCGGTGGAGTTCGGCTCGTTCCCGCCCCACTGCGTGCGCGGCACCAGCGAGGCCGGCACCGCGCCCGAGCTGCTGGCGCTGCCCTTCGCCGACGAGTTCACGATCTTCGAGAAAAACACGCTCAGCGCGGCGATCGAGACCGAGTTCGCGGCCTGGGTCCGCGCCCACCCCGAGGTGACGACCTACGTCGTGACCGGCGACTGCTCGGATCTGTGCATCTACCAGCTGGCGATGTTCCTGCGCATGGACGCCAACGCCCGCAACATCGCCGACCGGCGTGTCATCCTGCCCGCAAATTGCGTCGACACCTACGACGTGCCGGTCAGCGTGGCCCGCGAAGTCGGCATCTACGCCCATCCCGGCGACCTGCACCACGTCTTTTTCCTCCACCACATGGCGCTGAACGGCGTGGAGGTCGTGGGAGGGCTGGAGTAGTCATTCAGGGGTCAGGGGTCAGGGATCAGGCCGGACGGCGAGGTTGGCGGGCGCCGCCAAGAACCTGCTTGCGGCTTCTGGTTGGCCCTGGCCCCTGACCCCTGACCCCTGACCCCTTGTTTGCCAACATCCCCCATTGCGAGTATAGTTTGGCGCTATGACACGCGCTCTCATCACCGGCGCCGGCGGCTTCGCCGGGCGCCATCTTCTTGAGTACTTACGGGCCGCCACGGACTGGGAGCTATGGGGCGTGACGCGCTCCGGCGCCAGTTTGCCCGGCGGCGCACGGGCGGCGACCTGCGATCTGCTGGACGCCCCGGCGGTCGCCGCCCTGATCGCCGAAACCCGCCCGGATTTCATCTTCCACCTGGCCGCCCAATCCTTCGTGCCAGCCTCGTTCGATGATCCCGCCGGCACCCTGACCACCAACCTGCTGAGCCAGCTCAACCTGTTCCAGGCTGTGGGGGCGGCCAAGATCGACCCGGTGGTGCTGGCAGTCTCATCCAACGAAATCTACGGCCTGGTGCGGCCCGAGGACGTGCCGGTCGGCGAACTGACGCCGTTCCGGCCGGTCAATCCCTACGCCGTGAGCAAAGCGGCCCAGGACCTGCTCGCCGGCCAGTGGTTCCACAGCCACAAGCTGCGGGTCGTCAGGGCGCGGCCGTTCAACCACATCGGCCCCGGCCAGCGCGAGAACTTCGTCGCGCCGGCCTTCGCGCGCCAAATCGCCCTGATCGAGCGCGGCCTCCAGCCGCCGGTCGTGCGGGTCGGCAACCTCGACGCCCAGCGCGACTTCACCGACGTGCGCGATGTCGTGCGGGCCTACCACCTGGCCGCCGTGTCCGGCGAGCCGGGCGCCGCCTACAACATCGGCTCCGGCCGGCCGGTCGCCATCCGGTCGCTGCTGGACATCCTGGTCAGCCTCAGCAGCGCGCCGATCGAGATCGAGCTGGATCCCGCCCGGCTGCGTCCCGCCGACGTGCCGCTGGTGGCATGCGACGCCAGCGCCCTGCGCCAGCGCACCGGCTGGACCCCTGCGATCCGGCTCGAAGACACGCTCCGCGACATTCTCGACGAATGGCGGGCCAGCGTGGCCGGCGAGCCGCCCACCCCTTCACCATAAGGAAACATATCGATGGACGTTCTTGTTATGGCCGGAGGCACCGGGTCGCGCTTGTGGCCCCGCTCGCGGCGCACCAAGCCCAAGCAATTCCTGCCCCTGCTCTCCGATCGCACCATGCTCCAGGAAACGGTCGACCGGGTCCTGCCGCTGGTCGACAGCAGCCGGATCTTCGTCGTCACCGGCGACGAGTACGCCCAGCTGGTGCGCGAGCAGCTGCCCGGCGTGCCGCGCGCCAACATCATCAACGAGCCCTCCGGCCGCGGCACCGCGCCGGCGATCGGCCTGGCCGCCGTCCAGATGCGCCGCTCGGCGCCGGACGCGGTGATGGCCGTCCTCAGCGCCGATCATCTCATCTTGCGCAACGAGGCCTTCCGCACCGCGCTCCAGGCCGCCGAGGAGGCCGCGCAGGAGGGCTACCTGGTCACGCTGGGGATCAAGCCGTCGTTCCCCAACACCGGCTACGGCTACATCCACTGCGGCCCCAAGCTGATGGAGGCGCAGGGGCTGCCGATCCACCGCGTGGCCCGCTTCGCCGAAAAGCCCGACCAGGCCACCGCCGAGCGCTATGTCGCCCAGGGCGACTACTACTGGAACGCCGGCATTTTCGTCTGGCGGACCCAGACGCTGCTCGACGCCCTTGAGCGCTTCCTGCCGCGCCTGCGCTCGCAGCTCAACCAGATTCAGGCTTCGTTCGGCAAGGCGCGCCACGGCATCACCCTCAGCCAAATCTGGGAGCAGGTCGAGAACATCACGATCGACTACGGCGTGATGGAGCGCGCCCCGAACGTCGCCGTGATTCCGGTCGACATCGGCTGGAGCGACGTGGGCGACTGGCACACGCTGGCCACATTGATGTCAGACCAAGAGTCGACCAACGTGGTCGTCGGGCCGCACGTCGAAGTCGACACCAAATCGACCCTGATCTACAGCGACTCGGGCCGGATCATCGCCACGATCGGGCTGGAGGGGTTCCTGGTGGTCGATACCGGCGACGCGCTGCTGATCGCGCCCCGCGACCGCGCCCAGGATGTGAAAAAGATCGTCGACCAGTTGCGCGAAGAAGGGCGCAACGACGTCCTCTAGCCAGGGGGAAGCCATGCGCGCAGTGATTCTGGTTGGCGGGCTCGGCACCCGCCTGCGCCCGCTGACCGAGGCGCTGCCCAAGCCGCTGGTGCCGATCGCCGGCGAGCCGCTGATGACCCGCACCCTGCGCCGGCTGCGCGGCCAGGGCGTGACCGAGGCCATCCTGGCGGTGCAATACCTGGCCGACCGCTTCCGGGCGGCCTACGGCGACGGCGCGGATCTCGGCCTGGCGCTGCGGATCGTCGAGGAGCCCTTTCCGCTCGGCACCGCCGGCGCGGTGCGTTTCGCCCTGGAGCAAGACGGCGCCCTGCCAGGCGGCCCGACCCTGGTGCTGAACGGCGACGAGCTGACCGACCTCGACGCGGCGGCGCTGCTGGCGTTCCACCAGCGCCACGCCCCGACGGCCACAATCGCCGTGCGGCCGGTCGCCGATCCCTCGGCTTTCGGCGTGGTGGTCAGCGACGGCGCCGGGCGGGTCTCGGCCTTCCAGGAGAAGCCGGCGCCTGGCGCGGCCCTTGCCAACACGATCAACAGCGGCGCTTACGTGCTGGAGCCGGCGGCGGTGGCGCGGATCCCGGCCGGCCAGTTCAGCATGCTGGAGCGCGACCTCTTTCCGGCGCTGCTGGGGGATGGCGCGCCGGTCATGGCGTGCCAGCACGAGGCCTACAGCCAGGACATCGGCACGCTGCCCGGCTACCTGGCCGCCAACAAAGCGGTGCTGATGGGCCAGCTGCCGGGCGAGCAGCCGCTGGGCAGCGCCCTGGCGCCGGGCATCTGGGTCGGCGCCGATGTCCGAATCCACCCCACGGCGACGTTGGTCGCGCCGGTGATGCTTGGCGCGGGCTGCGTCGTCGGCCCCGACGCCTACCTTGAACAGGTCGTGGCGTGGGAGCGTGTTACAATTGGGGCGGATGCCACAGTGCGCGAAGCGGCGCTCGCCTCGGACAGCAGCGTTCCGCCGCAGGCGCTGGTGGCCGGCGTGGCCGTCGGCTCGCAGCGCGGCGCGGAATAGCCTTGCAGCGTCACTAGCTCTTTGAGAGGTCTCTTATGGCGACATCGATCAAGTTTGGAACTGACGGCTGGCGGGCGGTGATTGGCGAAGACTACACCTTCGACAATGTCCGCATCATCACCCAGGCCGTCGCCGATTACCTGCACGACGCCGGGCTCGCCGACCGCGGCCTGGTCGTCGGCTACGACACCCGCTTCGGCTCGGAGCGCTTCGCCGCCTCGACCGCCGAGGTGCTGGCCGCCAACGGCATCCACGTCTATCTCACCGAGAAAGCCACGCCCACGCCGGTGGTCTGCTGGAGCGTGCTGGCCAAGAAGGCCGGCGGCGCCTCGATCATCACCGCCTCGCACAACCCGCCCAGCGACAACGGCTACAAATACAAGCCCGAGTACGCTGGCGCCGCCTCGCCCGAGGTGGTGGCCAAGCTGGAGGAGCGCCTGGAGCGCACGCCGGTCAAGCGCATGGCCATCCGCGACGCCGAGAAGCAGGGCCTGGTCGAGCGGATCGACCCCATCCCCGATTACGTCACCCAGATCAAGCAGATGGTCGATCTGGAGCCGATCAAAAAGGCCGGCTGGACGATTATCTCGGACTCGATGTACGGCGCCGGCGCCGGCTACCTGCCGATGCTGCTCGACGGCGGCGCGACCAAGATCGTCCCCACCAACCATGAGCGCAACCCGATTTTCCCCGGCATGCGCTCGCCCGAGCCGATCGACGACAACCTGACCAAGCTCAAGCGCCTGGTCAGCCAGGGCGGGGCTTTCGCCGGCATCGCCTTCGATGGCGACGCCGACCGGGTCGGCCTGGTTGATGAGAAGGGCCGCTTCGTCGATCAGCTCCGCGTGTTCGGCCTGCTCGCCTACTACCTGCTGGAGGTCAAGGGCTGGCGCGGGCCGATCGTCAAGTCGCTTTCCACCACCTCGATGGTCAACCGGCTGGCCGAGCTGTACAACGTGCCGATCTACGAGACGCCGGTCGGCTTCAAGCACATCGGCCCCAAGATGATCGAGTGCGGCGCGATCATCGGCGGCGAGGAGTCGGGCGGCTTCGCCTTCGCCAAGCACGCCCCGGAGCGCGACGGCATCCTGTCGGGCCTGCTGCTGCTCGATCTGTTCCTCAAGCGCGGCAAGTCGCCCTCGGAGACCCTCGACGAGCTGTTCGACAAGGTCGGGCCGCACTTCTACGACCGGCTCGACATCACCTATCCCGCCGAGCAGCGCGACGCGATCCTCAAGCGGGTCGACGCCGCCCGCCCCGACGCCCTGGCCGGCGAGGCCGTCAGCAAAATCTCGACCCAGGGCGGCTACAAATACTATCTCGCCAACGGCTCCTGGCTGCTGATCCGCTTCTCCGGCACCGAGCCGCTGCTGCGGATCTACACCGAGACCCGCTCGCCCGAGATGGTCGAGAAGCTCCTTTCCGAGGGCCGGGTGATCGCCGGCGTGTAGTGGTTTTGATAATGGGAACGGCGGCGCCGGGAAGCCAATCGCAGGCTCCCGGCGCCGTCGGTTTTTAGGGCGTCGGCGCGGCGGCCGGATCGGCGGCGGGCGCGGGCGCGGCGGGCGGGACATTCACGTAGGTAATGTCCCAGTGGTTGCCCTCCTTGGCGTAGACATTGCCGTTGGCGTCCTGGTATTGCGGATGGGAGCCGCGGTCCGCGATTCTGGTGTAGTTGGTCTCGATGTAGTTGTCGATGTCAGCGTCGCGGCGGATGTCGATCTTGTGGCCGTTGGTGTGGCTTTGCTCGAAGCCGTTGTCGTGGCCGATCTCGGTGCCGCCGGTCACCGTGATGGGCAGGCCGGACTCCTCCCTGAGGCGAACGACCCCATCGATCGAGACGCTCTGGATCTGATCCAGCGAGGTGCATCGCCCATTGGTGCGGTCCGAGCAGTCGTCGGTGGAGTCCATATCGATGCCGGCGTCGGTGAGGCGCTGGGCCGCGTCGTCGTGCGAGAGATTGGCGGTCGCGCTGACGGGGAGCGCAGCGGCGTTCTCAAGGTTGCCGAGCGTGATCGAGCCGACTTTGCCATCGCCTTTGGTGCCCGGCGCCGCGTTTTCCTGGAAGCGGCGCACCGCGCGCATGGTCGCTTCGTCGTACTTGCCGCTGGCTGGCGGCTGCATGTAGCCCAGTTCGATCAGCCGCTCCTGGACCTTGGTGACCGCCTCGCTCTCCATCGGCGGGTCGGTGAGCTTGAGGGTT
>DASWWB010000405.1:0-4795 GCA_036406115.1 Herpetosiphonaceae bacterium | reverse complement strand
GGCTCAGCGTGCCCGACCAGAGCTCAAAGGTAAAACCATGGGCGTTCCACACCAGTTGATTGCTCCGCTGGACCGTTGTGCCCGTGACCCCGGTCCCCACCCCTTCAATCCAGACCCCGGCGTGGCCGTTGATCGTGACCGCCTCGGTGGTCGCAGTCCCCACGTTCACCTGCGTCCGCAGCTTGCCCTCGCGCGCCTGGAAAAGGGTCAGCAGCGTTCGCTGGTCCCGCAGCATGTAGGCGGTCGCCGTCGCATAGTCGTCATGCATCACATGCTGGCTATCGCGATCGAAGAGCCGCGCACCCTCTGGCAACACGGCCGCTTGATACACGGGATAGCCGACCTGCGCTTGCATGGCGGTCAGCTCGGGGATCTGTTCACCATCAAAACTGAAGGAGACCACCGGCACGTCTGGCGCCAGCGGCGTCGGCGTCTGGCCCGCCGCAATCAGCTCGGCGTGCGTTGGCGCATTCGTAATTTGAATCACCCCAAGCTGGTACAGCAGATCGGTGGCCAGCGCCCGCAGCGGGGGCAGCGTTACGACCGCCAGGAGCACGGCGGCCCCCGCCACGGCTCGCAGACGCCAGCCCCAGCGTCGGCCCCGGAGCGCGGCGCCGGGGCGGCGGGGCGCGGGCAGCTGCGCGGCAATGCGCGGCCAGAGATCAATCGTCGCCGGAATGTCCTGCTCCAGCTGTTCCCGCACGAGGCGAGGAAGCTGATCACGGGGAGGCATCACAGTTCACCAGACCTTTCTTCACAGGGGGCCGGCGCGCCGCCGGGCCGCAGGATAGGCTGTAACAGCCGCGCCAGCTGTTTGCGCGCCTGAAAGAGGCGAGATTTAATGGTGCCCGATGGGACGGCGAGGCGCTGACTCATCTCGGCCTCGCTGAGCCCAAGGTAGTAGCGTTGGAGCAGGACGGCGCGCTGCGCCGGCGCGAGGTCGTGGAGGGCCGCCCACACCTCGGCAGCGGTTTCGGCGGCGACGAGGTGGTCCAGCGGGGAGCGCTCCTGGTCAATGAGGGCGGGCGGCGGGTGCCCGGCTGCGGCGGGCGTGTCCAGCGGGGAGAGCCGGGCGTGCTTCTGGGCGGCTTTGAGCGCGCCGTTGACCACGATTCGGAAGAACCATGGGCGAAAGGGGCGGGCGAGATCAAACTGGCGGCGCTGGTCATAGACAGCCAGAAAGGCGGCCTGGACAATGTCTTCGGCGAGACTGCGATCGCGGACGATGCCATAGGCGAGGCGCAGGGCCTCAACCTGGTAGGCCTGGACCAGCGCGGCAAGGGCCTGGATATCGCCCCCCTGAAGCTGGCGGAGCAGAGTTGTTTCCTCCATCGAATGGCTCCTATCTGTCCAAGACACACGTTGGTGCTACAGATACTATCCAGGACGGCGAAAAAGGTTCATCATGGAGGGAAGAACCGGGAATACGGGGACGATTGCCCAGCAATCGACGTTGATTTCAATACGATGATGATGGATGATCGCGCGGGTGCTGATTGGCTATGTGAGCCATGCGCGGCATCCTGTATCTGCAAGGGGAGCCGATGGACCACGCGATCCCACCGCGCACTATCCAGGTTGATCTTCGCTTTGGGCCTGAGGCGCCGCTGCTTGGCGATCTGCTGAATCTCTGCGGGATCGACGCGCCGGATTCCCCCACCACGCCCGGCCAGCCTTGGGCCGCGCTCGACGACCTTGGCGTTTGCCAGATCGATGATTACTATGGGATTCCGGCCGAAGACGATGCGGGGGATGTGCGGCTCTGGCTGTTTCCGGGGATCGGCCCAGTCGCTGAGGTCTATCATCACCCAGGGCCGTTTGATTGGCTGCGGCTGGACTATCCGCTGCTCCGCACTCCACCCCAGACGGCGCGTCTGCTGATCGCAGTCCTTGGTCGGATGGCAGCGACGTTCGCCGTTGCGGTTGCAATCCCGCTGCTTGGCGGGGCCGTGGCGTGGCCGGCGGCGCGCCACAGCCTGGTGGCGCTGATCGACGCAACTATCGCCGCCTGGCAGGAGCAGGGCATCGAGCCGGGCTCGCCAGGCGCATTTCGGATCGTGCGATGAGGATCCGGCAGCTACCGCTATGCAGCGAGCGGGCGCCGTGGAGGCGCCCGCCGGTCAAATCCCTAGTGTGACGAGGAGTTGATATGACGCGCCCCTGGTGTGATTGCTTCGCCGCCGAAACCCCGGCTGCGGCATGGCCCGCGCTGGATTTTCACTGGGATGTCCAAGATACGGCCAGTGACGCCTGGCGCCATCTCTGCGGTATGCCGCCCCTCAATCACCAAGGCGCTCGAAAAGGGCGTGCAGTTCGGGATAGCCATGGAGCAAGGCCAAATCGCGCGGGGTTTCTCCGGTAGGGAGCCGGGCGGCTGGATTGGCGCCGGCCTGGAGCAGCAGGCGACCGGTGATCGCATGCTGCGCGACCGTCATTGGCGTGATGGCACCGTAGACTGCGTAATGCAAGGGGGTTTGGCCGCGGGCATCGACCGCGTTGACATCCGCCCCTTCCGCCAGGAGCGCCGCCGCCACCGCTCCATGGCCCGCCGCCGCTGCCGCATGCAGGGGCGTTTGCTGCTGGGCATTGCGGACATCGACCGCCAGCCCGTGCGCAAGCACCAGCGGCACATGCGCCGGCACCCCATCCTCGGCAATCCGGTGCAAGATGGTGTCCCCCTGGCGATCCCGCACGGTCACATCCGCCTGGTGGTCCAGCAATAATCGAAAGAGGGCATCGTCCTCCATCGCAACCCAGAACGGATACTTGCCCAGGCTGTCGGGCCGATTGGTTCCACGCCCCTGGACCAGGAGGGCTCGCACCTCGGCCGTGCGCCTATGCAAGAGCGCATCCATCAGGGGGTGTTCATGGATTGTCATCGCGCCTCCTTTGGACAGCGGCGAGGGCGAATCACGTTGCGCCCATCCAGCGAATGTCGGTTGCGGACAGCCAGCCCTCGCGTCTGAGCGTCTATCATCGGATCGAAATCAACAGAGCTTGGTGTACGCACGAAGACGAGGTGGCTCAGGGAATCCCTGAGGATGCCCTCGGTACGCCCCTACGACCTCTCCGCCGTTTGCTTGCTAGACGCGCTCGCCTCCTCTTAAGTATCATACATGCAGAATCGCTTGCTGGCGGCATGGACCGCCAGTCGGTCGCGCGCTTGCTCCGCGACCGTTGATGGAGAGAAGGGCCCCACCTGTGACCCCTGAGTATGCCTGGATCCCGTTGGCGACGCGCCAGCCCACCGAGGAGACCACCTATCCCGTGCTGACCGCCCACGGTCGGCTCCGGCTTGCATGGTGGAATGCCCGCCAGCAGGCGTTTCCCGCCCTCGGGCGAGGTATCATCATCACCCATTGGTATCCGCTGCCCCCTCCGCCCCCGGAGCGGGCCGCCGACACGTCAGCAGATGTCGCCCCATCCTGAACACCCAGGCACCGGATCAACCCGATCCGGTGCCTGTCTCGGCTCCCTGTCCACGACGGCGGTCATTGATTCACCGCGCCGTCGCTGACTGGGTCCGCCGCAGGCGCGCCAGATCCGCTTAGCGCGAGGGATCGGTCAGTCGCCGCTGGCCCAGGAACATGTGCAAGTGCGCGGCGTGCTCCTGAACGTGGCGCAGATTGTAAAGCAGTAGCTCGCCGAAGGGTAGCTCGCCCCAGGCGAACGCGCACGGGCGGAGCGCCGCCTCCGGCGTCAGTGCGCTGATCGTCGCCGCACAGCGGCTGCGACCGAGCGCCAGGTAGCCGAGCAATTCGTCGCGGCCATACACCCGCGGCAGCGACTCGCCCTCCTCCATCTCCACCAGCGCGAACGGCGCCGGGGGCGCGAACCCTTCCTCCGTGCCGGTCAGGTACACATCCAGCCAGAACAGCGTGTGATAGCCCAGGTACCAGAACGAGGCAAAGCCGGCCGCCACAAATTGGCCCGGCTCGTCGGGCCACAGCTGCTCCTGCCACAGCGCGTCGGGACAGGCGCGCAGCGCCGCGCCCAGCGCGTCAAGCGCCGTGTCAAACTGGCGCCACAGCATGTCTTGGCCGATCAGCATCATCGTCGCTCCTTGCCTATGGGGTCACTCGGCCGCCACGGGATGGTCGTAGGCATAGAAGATATAGTCTTGGGCGCTGGTGGTGATCCCCAGGTCGTTGAGGAGCCGCAGGAGTTGCGCGCGGTGATCGGTGCCGTGGTTGATGACCTGGAACAGCATTTGCCATACAGCCAGGTCTTTGTCCTCGCCGTCCTCGATCGGCTTGGTCAACAGCATCTCATCCCGCAGACCGCCAAGATAGGCGCGGATCTCCGCTTCGACCCGATCGGCGTACGCGCGGATGCTCTGGCGATCGCCGACCGGCTCGGGCTCACCCAGCTCCACTCCGCGCAAGCCGCTGAACCACGCTTCGTCGACACTGATCATATGGATGAGTTGATCGCGGACGGAGCCATGCGAATACGCGGAGTTTTGCGCAAATTGCGCATCTGACAGTGAGGCGACCGCGCTGTCCCACAGCGCGCGGTTCTCGGCGAAGTGATAGTCGAACACATGCCGGAAAGCGTTGGCGTCCATACTCCTCCATGGGCATTGCCTGCGGTGCGGCCGGCTCTATGCCGGCCGTCGAACATACGTACGCATTATACGATGACGGCCCCTCCGCTGTCGAGTGCGAGCGCGCCGCTAGCCAAGGTTTGCCAGCGGCGCGCTCCGTGATCGGGGTGGGGTGGCTTAGAAGTCAATCCGCATCACCACCCGCCGTGGGGTGGGGCGGCTGACCTCCGTGAACCCGGCCGCCGCGAA